>QMSL01000065.1 GCA_003649665.1 Thermoprotei archaeon
GAGTACATGTACCCTGCATGGGGAGCGACTATGCCAACTATCCTTCTAGGACCCTTTGTATTAACCTCAGGAATCTTTCCAGGCCCTAATTCATGTAAGAAACACCATTCTAGTTGCTTTCTTAGTGATTCAGTTGATCCCTCATAAAATAGACCTGCTACAGCGGGCTTACGTATCATTAAGCATCATCTCCTCTGTCTGCTGGCTAATTCAGCCATGCCACCAACGATCTTTGTTTCGAAGTGCTCTACAGGCACTGGAAGATCCTCATCAGGACCTAATTCTCCTCTTTCTCTTAGTACTTGTCTCGCTAGGAGCCAGTATACTAGGGCTAATGATCGACGTCCCTTGTTATTTACAGGGATTATTAAATCAACATATTCGCAGAAGTTGTCTGTATCGCACAGCGCTATTACAGGAATGCCTACTTCGGCGGCTTCGTCTATTGCTTGTTCATCAGCTCTGGGATCAGAGGCTATCAGTAAGGATGGCTCCATATAGCTTGGCAGACTTGGGTTTGTAAACGTACCAGGGATAAAACGCCCAGTTATGGGTATAGCGCCAGTAAATGAACAGAACGCACGCACTGGTTGATATCCGTACTGCCTCGCTGATACAGCTACAACGGTATTGGGTTCATAGCGTGCTATTAGCTTAGCAGCAACGCGAATACGCTTATCAAGTAATTTAACATTAATGACATATAGTCCGTCTGGGCGTACGCCATATATGAATTTCTCCATTACTTTAGTCTTTATATGAGTGCCAATGCGTACACCTGCCGCTAGATATGTTTCAAGGGGGACTAGCAATTCTGAAGACTCCGACTTTTCCTTTGATTCACTCATATTCATTAACCCTCCTTGCAGAAGAAAAGGGCAAAAAGTTAAATTTAAGCATTGCTAAAGGATTTGTGGTGCTAGAATGATAATACCTGTTAGATGTTTTACATGCGGGAGCTTAATAGGAGATAAGTGGGAAGAATTTATGAGAAGGGTAAGTCAAGGTGAGGATCCTAAAAAGGTTTTGGACGATATGGGCATAAAGAGGTATTGCTGTAGGAGGATGCTTTTAAGTCATGTTGAGATAATAGATGAGATACTAAGACTTGAAGAGGCAAGAAGGAAGGTCTCTGAGAAGTATAGGAGGTAAGATGATTGAATTATAGTGTTTTAAAGCGACCTCCTTAACGATAACTCTTCTGCCTCTTTGATCTTGCAGATCTTCCGCGTGGTTTCTTAGGCTCAGGTCTTCTTGGATCTCCTGCAAGCATACTTCTATCGTACTCTAAGTAGATCTTCTTTAATTCCTCTGATTGAGACCATTCGACTAAGCCCCGGGCTATTGCCATTCGTGCAGCTGTTGCCTGCCCCATCCACCCGCCGCCCTTAACATTAACGTAAATATCAACTTTATTACGCAGGTCTCCTGCTAGTAGAAGTGGTTCCATTATCTTCCAACGGGCCATTTCAGGAGTATATATCTCGATTGGAATGTTATTTATTCTAACCCTACCCTTGCCTGGCTTTATTACAGCCCTAGCTATTGCAGATTTCTTCTTCCCTACCGCAATTACGATACGAGTCATCTCTATCCCCTCCAACCTAGATGCCTAGCTATTTCGGCTAGATGTAGGAATTCAGCCCGTTGGTTCTTCAAATATGCCTCTTGAGGCTTTATTTTAGGTACGTTTTTATATTCAGGAGGCACACCTATATAAACGCGTAGTCTTTTAAATGCCCTACGTCCTCGAGGAGTTTTACGTGGTAGCATCCCTCTTATCGCTCTTTTTAGAATTCCATCAGGCCTACGAGGTATTTTTGGTCCTGTTTTCTCGGGATTGTAGTGAGTTCTGAGCTGAAGCTTCCTCTTAAAGCGTTCGATTATTCTATGGGGCTCGCCAACTACTATGGATTTCTCAGCATTTACAATAACAACACGCTTCCCACTCAGTAACCACTTAGCTACAACACTCGCTAACCTACCCATGACTAGGTTTTCAGCATCAACCACTATGGGATCCTGCTGTAATGACATGGCTCTTCACCCACCAATTATCTTTACATTTGTACCCTTAGGGTTCATTTCAATTAACTCAAGGATACTTATACATTTACCGCCCGCTCGTTTTATTTTCTCGATTGCACTCTTCGAGAAGCCTATTGCAGCAACAGTAACAGGATGGTTAATACTGCCATCACCTAATACTTTCCCAGGAACTACTACCACATCGTTCTCCTTAGTAAGAGAAGCAATTTTTCCTACATTAACCACTATGCGCTTACGTCGGGGTCTATCGAGCTTCTCACTTACAGCTAGCCATATCTTAGCGCCGTGTTGTCTATAGGCTTTTCTTAACAATCGCATTAGCCTTCGAAGATATACATTAGTTGGACCAGTACGTTTCATCTGGTTCACCTCACGTATGCTCTTCCCTTATCTCCTTCAGGAGCTTTAAAAAAGTCTCACATTTCTCCTTTAATATCTTTGCTGCTTCAAGCACTATGAAATCGGGAGGAAGAGAACCTGTTGATTCAACGTTGAATATGAATGTAGTGTCATCACCACGTACCCTTATAGCATCATTCGGACATACGGTCTCACAGTATTTACATAAAGTACATGCGAGGGGATCTTTTATTACTACTCTATCTTTCTCCATAGAGAGTACCTGTCGTGGACAATATTTCACGCAATTGCCACATAGTGAACAGCGCGAATGGTCAATGTTTATTATAGGCATATATTTGTATGCACATGCGGATACAGGAGACCACTTAGCATGGTCTCTTCCTATTCCAATGCGGGCATAAGCTTCAAGGACTAACTTCTGACCAGGGATTAATTTAACTATCGGAATTAGATCGCTAACAGGTCTCACATGAGGATCATCGGTTTTTAAGTCGCCGGAATATACTACGAGTGGACTATCCTTTGCTTCAACATCTAAATAAAAGCGAACTTCGTATTTTGATGGTTCATGACGTGCTGCATCTATAAATTCGGGATCTACCTTAAGAGGTATTAATGCAAGTCTATGTGCAATTATTTCATCAAATAGTATACTTGTATTCTCGAGAAATACCACTTCATCTATAGCTAGAGTTGGCACCTCAGCTATCATGATACGTCGGAGTGCATTAGCAAATGCAGGGTTGCTACCCTTAAGTACAAATCGCACGTGATTATCGTCGTACTCTAGGAGCTTTACCTCCATGTGCACTCTACCTCATAGGCTTCTGCTTCTTTCCTTCAAGTATAGCCTTTAGTGAGACACCGTTCACTTTTATGACCTTATATCTTACTCCTGGTAGATCTCCATATGCCTTACCTTCAGGGCCGCCTATTCCCTCAATGATTACCTCATCGTGTTCGTCTATATAGTTAAGTCCACCGTCTCCAGGCACGAATGCTGTGACTACCTTTCCATTCTTTAATAATTGAACGCGTACACACTTTCGAACAGCGCTATTAGGTTGTCTACTCTCTATGCCTACCTTCTCTAAGACTATGCCCCTTGCCATAGGGGCTCCTTCAAGTGGATCCGTCTTTTTATCGAGGCCTAGCATCTTCTTCCTGTAATAGATATCGCTCCATCTGAATTTCTTCCTCTTTAATTTAAGCTTCCTTGCGGCATACAATCCATTAGGAGATTTAGATCCAGGCATATGTCTCCCTCCCTTAAAGTTAATGGTCATTTAAATAGTTTATGCTATGATAACGTTATCTATGTCGAAATAGCGCTTTGCCAGTAGGCGGGCCTTACTTATATTTCGTCCATCACGACCTATAGCTATTCCCTTATGCGCAGGATCCACAGTTACTATTGCTATCTTACGTCCATTAGCGGTCTTCGTTATTCTAACTGAGAGCACCTTAGCCGGGAAGAGGCAGTTAGCTATTAGCTTCTCAGGGGTTTCAGCGTATTCTACAACTTCGATGTTCTTACCAAAGAGCTTACGTAATTGTCTTATTTTTACACCATTTTTACCTACTGCAATCCCTACCTCTCCTGGCTTTACTAAGAAAATTAGCCTATTCATCTGTTCATCGTAAACGCAATCTCTAGTTGTTGCACCAGTTATGCTCTCAAATATAGCGATATATTGCATTTCCTCACTAGTTAATTTAATATTCGGCAATCTAGCTCACCTCCTCTTCCTCTTCTTCCTCCTCTTCTTTAGATTCAGGCTTTTCAACGAGAGCCATTATATTTGACTCACCAGGATCTATTATCGCTAAGGAGGATACCATAAAGGGCTTCCTACATAAAGCACCTAAATCCCAACTTGAGCCTGGATAAACATAGACGGGAATCCCTGAGAGTTTCGCATAGTACATTATATCCTCTTTTATATGTGACGGAGCATTTAAGGCAACAATGACTAGCTTAGCCTTACCAAATCTACATGCATTTAATGTCTTCTTAAAGCCTATTATTACCTTTCCAGTTCTCATTACTGTTTGAAGCTCTCTAGCTAGATCTATCATTCTTTCGACTCCTCCTTTCTCTGTGGTGAACTAAAGCCCATTAAGAGTCTTACTATGCCACTACCTATAGGTACTGGATTTGAGCCTACTATAACGTTTTCGGCTACACCTCTGAGTTCGTCCACTGAGCCATGAATAGCCGCATCTATTATTTGCTTGACAGTAACCTCGAAAGCAGCCCTTGCTAAAACGCTCTCTTTCTCACCGCTGACACCATGTCTACCTATTTGTCTAACCCTCCCAGTATGCGTCATTATGTCAGCAACTAACATCAGGTGTCTTATATCGACATCAAGACCTTGATCCTCCAGAACGCTTTGCATTTCATTTATTATAGCCTGTCTTGCAGCCTCAATTCCGAGTACCTCAGCGATTTCGTGAATGTCATTAGTTATAGTCCTTGTAGGATCTACGCCTTCCACAGTTAGTACTGCAGCTAGGTTGGAGCCTTCAGTTTTGAGTACGTACTCGTCTCCTTCTTTTCGTATAACTACTCTACGAATCCCTCTAATTCCTTTAAGCTTTAAGTTAGTTATCCTCTCTCTTATTTTTCTTAACTTATTGAAATCAGTTATATCAGGAGAAGAGAATATTATCCTATTACCCTCAACAACTATTTCTCCTTTGAGTCTTTGTAGTGCCTTAACCACATGTTCTACCGTCAAGCCCTTATCCTTAAGTAACTCAGGGTCAAGCTCTATTATTATTGAGAGCGTTGATAGGTCCTCACTAATACTCTTAGAGACATTTTCTATTGTTACGTACTGTATTCGCCTAGCTACTTCTTCTGCCTTCTTCCTACTATATCTATGCTCCTCGTCAAGATATATAACCATCATTGGAGTTGAGGGAGTGCGACGTGCATCGACTATTTCTATGAAGCGAGGTAAACCTAAGGTTATATTGAATTCACGAACTCCTGCATAATGGAATGTTCTTAAGGTCATCTGCGTACTAGGCTCACCTATGGATTGAGCAGCGACAGTTCCTACAGCCTCTCCAGGCTCTACAAGGCTGTTCTCGTACTCCTCTATTACATAATTTATTATTTTGTCGACTTCTTCCTTTGTAAGCTTAATACCTTGCAACTTCTCCCGTAACTCCTCTATTATTGAGGGAGGGAGCTTGCCCTCGAGGGTTTTTAGCCTTTCCTCTAAGTAAGAGGAGGACTTACTTACGGCTCCAGACTTTTTCGACATATTTATCACCTAATACCTTCCCTAGTATATAATCGATATCTACTGGTTTTCCGTGATAACTTTTAGCAGGATCAACACCATCTTCCCCATATTTAAATTGTACTATACTTCCCTCGGCAGTTCTGACAGTGCCGTCGTATTCAACATGAACGTCCTGCAATGCGTTAATTAGACGTCTCTGCATATATCCACTCTGTGAGGTACGAACTGCGGTATCAACCAGACCCTCTCTTCCAGTCATTGCATGGAAGAAGAATTCTGTGGGAGTAAGACCGCTCTTGAATGAACTTGACACGTAACCTCTGGCATGTACGCCTAAATCATTCTTCTTAAAGTGTGGAAGAGATCTATCAGTATAGCCTCTATGTATGCGCTCACCACGTAGATATTGTTGTCCTAGGCATGCGCACATCTGCGTTACATTTAAGATATTACCCCTAGCCCCAGTTAATGTCATAATTACGACCTCATTTGCCATGCCTAGATATCGTGAAGCAATTTCACCTGCTCTATTACGAGCACTGTCTAAGACCTCCCTTATTTTAGCCTCTAAGGTCTCCTCAAGAGTCATTCCGGGTTCAGCTTCAAGCTTTCCTTCCATGAAGTCCTTTATAAGTTGATTTACCTTTTCCTCGGCCTCCTTATGTATTCTAGCTATTTCCTTTAATGCATCTTCTGGGATATCAAGGTTATCAAGACCCATTGTAAAGCCATGCATATCTAAGAACTGAAGGAGTACTCGCCCTATTGAGTCTAGGAAGCGCCTAGCGAAGTCAGTACCATACTCACGTACTATTTTGTGAAGTATTGTTCCCATCTTTTCGACGCCTATAGTGGCTTTGTCTATCACGCCGGATAGAAGTATGCCATTATGTATCATTACAAACGCATCTACAGGGCATGAGTGAGGAGTACATTTATCGCACTTAAGGCATACGCTTGCTTCCTGTGTGTAATTAAAGTCCTTAGGCAAGAAAACACTTAGGATCTGCTTTCCTGTCCATAGCTCGACTGGATGGAGTATAGCTGGTTCAGGGAGTTCTCCCTTATAATCACCGGCCATTAGCAATTGAACAACCTTATCTTTTGTTAGAAGAGTGCTCTTAAGCGTCATAAGGAATGCTGAGGTTATATAATCATGTAGAGCACCTATAATAGGAGCACCATATCGAGGTGACATAATTTGCTCTTGGACTAACATGAGGATTCTTGCCTCTGCACGAGCTTCTTCGCTTTGAGGAACATGCAAATTCATTTCATCTCCATCGAAGTCAGCATTATACGGGGGACATACTAGAAGGTTAAGCCTGAAGGTCTTATATGGAAGAACCTTTACTTTATGTGCCATCATGGACATTCTATGGAGGGACGGTTGCCTGTTGAATAATACTATATCTCCATCCCTTAAGTGTCGTTCAACTATATAGCCTGGTTTCAGGGCATCGGCTAATGCCTTTCTATCCTTTGGATATCGAAGATCTATTCGCTTGCCATCTGGGCGTATTATGTAGTTAGCCCCAGGATACTTAAATGGACCGTTTATTACAAGCTTACGCATCTCCTCAATGTTGAATTCAGTAACTTTTTCAGGCACTGTAAGCCTCATTGCAATCTCTATAGGAACACCTACTTCATTTATACTAAGACAGGGATCTGGGGAGATAACGGTTCTAGCAGAGAAATCGACTCGTTTTCCTGAAAGACTTCCTCTGAAACGACCTTCCTTACCCTTTAGACGTTGAGCAAGGGTTCTAAGAGGTCTACCTGACCTATGCTTAGCGGGAGGTATTCCTGGAACTTCGTTGTCAAAGTATGTTGTTACA
>QMSL01000066.1 GCA_003649665.1 Thermoprotei archaeon
TGGTGGATGTTATTTGGATTTCTATGGTTCCTATTCTACTCAAGCTTTCTATCAATTGTAAGGAGGAGATGGATAGACATAGAACTACTACCATACCCAGCAAGCTACCAATGGACAATACCAATAATTGCAGCAGCACCAGAGAAGAGATTAAAAGGCATAAGTATAAGAGCGGATAGACGCCTATCAATGTTGCTTCTAGGCATATGGGTTGGCTTCTTCTATATGTGGCCCCCAGTGTTAAGATTCCTAGTACCATGGTTCCCAGACATATACGGATGGAGCTCAGCACCTTATATATCCTACTGGCTTGGAGCAATAGATACGACTCAAATTCCTGCAATTGGTAATAAGGTAGTTGCGATGCTAGTAATACCAACTAACATACTCGATTACTTAACTGCCACACTTATTCCATTAGACGTACTGTTAACTGCTTGGATAACGTCATTAGCCATGTTCATATCATGCCAGGTCGCATACTATAAGGGCTATTACTCAGGGGCTCTCTCAATAGTTGGTATAGAGGCTAGGAGGAACCTAATGGGTAGTCAACCGCCATTTAAGTTCTATGCAGTACACATGGGAATGGGCATGTCCATCATAGTATTCTGGCTTGTATTGAATTGGAGATATCTGCTTGATACATTAAGATCTGCGATTAGAGGGCCAACCGAGGAGGAAGTGGAGCGAGAAGCCATGCCTCATAGAATAGCATGGATGTTATTCATAATGTCGGTCATATCATTGATACTAATGTACTATTCAGTAGGAGTAACATTAAGCGGCGCCTTGGTAATTCTATTAACCGCCTTTCTAGTGAATCTCAGCGGTGCTAGAATATTTGGTCTAAGCTTCTCTGGTGGTCCCTCAAGCTGGATTTACCTATCCAGTTTAACTCACTTCCTATTCCCAAATGTCACTGGAGCAGAGAACATAACTCCCGAATACGTGAATACTGTCTATATGGCGAATAGACCAACTCAAGCTGTTGGAAACGCTCCTGGCATCGCCATGTGGTTCAAGATAGCAAAAGATGTCGACATAAGAGCTAGAGATATGTTCATAGCAATGTTGATTGCAATAGTAGTAGCCAATGTAATCGCATGGCCAGTAATAGTTAAAATATATTACAGCGTAGGTGCTGCGAAGACTGTAAGGGGAACTCCTGAGTCATGGTGGTTCCCATATTTAGCGGAGCCATCTACATGGCGTTCTCTTCCAGCAGTAAGGCCATGGTGGCCTCATGCATTAGCAGGTGCTGTAATTGTAGGCATTCTATCCTACTTAAGGATGAGGTTTGTATGGTGGCCATTCGACCCAGTAGGCGCATTCATAGGTATAAACTACGCTATCGTTGAACCGTTCTCGTTATTCGTAGCATGGCTTATTAAACTGCTGGTAATCAAATTTGGAGGCATGCGAATACACGATGAGTTCTTAATACCATTCGCAGTTGGCACTATAATTGGCAGTGCTCTCTGCTGGTTCGTAGCTGGTGTAGCAGCACTACCGAGATACATTGAGTAAGCAGATATGAGAATATACTTCAGAACACACTCCTTTTCTATATTATTTTAGTTATTAACATGAGTTAAGGTGAAGGCATTATGGTATGTGGTCTAAGCTTAAAGACAAAACTATCTCTTGTAGCTGCGTTATTAATGATATTTTTAAGTGTTTTAGTAACTTTTTATGGCGACATAATGTACTGCATGGATAGATTAAAGGTAAGACGAATGATAAGGCAAGTTTCAGATATGAGCGTATTCAAGATAAGAGGCATATATGCATTTCCTGGTAGATGGCCATATAAAGATGAGATGATTAAGCTTCTTGATAATATGGCTAAGAGCGGATTCAACGTAATACTTTGGTATGCTAATGAAGATGGTCAACGAGCATATTATAAGAGCAAGTTCTATCCTTATGCACCTTCTGCCCCTCGCGATGTAGATCCATTAAAGGTATTAATTGAAGAAGCTCATAGACGTGGAATAAAGGTGTGGATATGGTTCTCGTTCATGGGATATCGCGATTTAGTTTTAAGACATCCCAAATGGGCTGCAGTATATCCTAATGGAACAAGTGTCATAGATAAGCCATATAGGCCATGGGGTGCTGATTGGTATCCACTTAACCCTGCACATCCTGAAGTACAGGAGTTCTGGGAACAGGCAATATTAGAACTCGTGGAGAACTATGATATAGATGGAATAAACTTCCAAGATGACTTCGGCTATATAGATAGCATAAGCTATGATTATATTAATAAAGCCATGTTCGAGAAGCTGTTCGGGATTGGTATTATGAGATGGCCAGAGGACGTACTTCCAGGCGGGCCTCTTCACAAGTCTTGGGTCGAGTATAAGTGTAGGGTCATAACGTCATTTGTGAAGAGATTGTATAGAAGAGTAAAGAGCGTGAAGCCTAATATAGTCATATCATTAGCCGTGAGTAGTAATTTACAATGGTTTAGGGAACGTGGTGTAGATTGGGTTATGCTGGCTAGAGAGCAATGTGTTGATGCACTAACTTTCATGCTCTACAGTGATAACACCGATTGGGTAGTTAATGAAACATTAAGAGTAATGAACATAATTAAGGAGGTGAATCCCAACGTAAGAGTTATACCGATAATAGGATATGAACTCAGAGATGATCCGCCATCTAAATGGATTGAACAAGCTGTAGCCCTTCGTAAAGCAGGAGTGGAAGACATAATAGTGTTCTGGGCGAGAGGTATAGACTCAATAAAGGGATGCTGGGAGGCCTTTGGTGAACTCTTTAGTTCAATGAGGAGAAGCGCTCAATCATGAACTTCATCTATTATTGCTGAAGCTATCATATTATGAATAATAGGCCTTATCTTCTTAAGGACGTGCCGTTTATCTCTGGATGGATGAATGGCATTAGTCAGTAGGATTACTATGAGATCCAATACGGGATCAATCCATAGAGATGTACCCGTAAATCCGGTATGGCCAAAGGCCGAAGTGGTCATTAAATCGCCACAGAGGTTATAGGCATCTCCATAATTTAAAAGCCATCCTAAGCCCCTTGCCTCATTATGATTTTCAACATGTTTTTTAGTCATTAGCTTCACTGTTAAAGGACATAGAATCCTTCTCTCATTATATACTCCCTCATTTAACATCATTTGACTGAATATGGCAATATCGTATGCTGTTGAAAAAAGACCTGCATTTCCGCTTACACCTCCCATTGCATAGGCATTCTCATCATGCACCTCGCCTATTAGGATCCTTCTTCTCCATTTACAGTATTCAGTAGCGGCTATCCTAGTCTTGATATCCTCTGGAGGATTGAACATAGTATCCTTCATTCCTAGGGGTTTAAACACCGCCTCATTAATATATTCATTAAGGGCTTTTCCTGTTATTCTTTCGACTATCTCGCCCAGGATTATATATCCTAAGCAGCTGTACACTATCTTTGAGCCCGGCTCATATTCTAACTTCATAGAGCAAATGGCTCTGACGATCTTCTCACGGGATTTAAGCTTATATAGTGGGCGCCATGCGGGTAATCCTGATGTATGGGTTAAGAGATGCCATATCGTCACTTTTTCCTTCTTATTACCGCTAAATTCTGGGACTATCTCCTGTACTCTCTGTCTTAGATAAATTTCTCCTCTCTCTATTAACTTCATTATTGCAGTCGCAGTAGCTATCGGTTTGGTCATAGATGCAATATCGAATATTGTATCCTTCCTCATTGGTCTCCTCTCCGGGATTATGCTTGCATAACCATATGCTTCGTGTAATACTATAATGCCTTTCCTTACGACTAGAATGACGAAACCAGGTAATTTCCCAAGGTCAACGAATTCCTTTAGCCTATTTAGAGCTTCATTGAGTTTCCTATGACACATCCCCGCTTCGATAGGGTCTCCATATCGTAAGCTAATACTGCTCAAGTACTTCACCTACCTGTATATGAAGTACTTTTTGCTCATCGTTTTAAATTTGAGAAGATCAGACTTTAATTCATCTAGGATACCATCAACATCTCTTCCTTCCTCAATGGCCCTACGTACGTAGTCCGTTCCTACGAGAAGGTCAAAATGGTACTTACCCCCTCTTATCCTCCTCCACTTGAACTTATCTGGATACAATTCCATAACATCTCGTATTATGTAGAGGCCTATCTTAACGGATTCAATGACATCCCTGTTGACTATATGTATTTGCACTCCTCTACATACCTCTCTTGAATACTTACTATACATTGGAATGAAGACCGCCGGTCTGAATATTACTCCTTTTAAATTGTGAGATCTTAAGGTATCAGTTAACTTATCCTCATCTATCCATGGTGCGCCAATTAGTTCAAAAGGTTTTGTGGTTCCCCTTCCCTCTGAGATATTCGTTCCCTCAAGTAGACACGTTCCTGGATATAATATTGCGCTATCAAGTGTTGGAATGTTTGGTGAAGGAGGAACCCACGGGAGTCCGGTCTCGTCATACCACATATCCCTCTTCCATCCTCTCATCTTTATTACAGTCAAGTTAGCATTTAAATCTGCCTCATCATTAAACAGAAGCGCTAGTTCTCCAATAGTCATGCCATAGCGTATAGGTATCTTCCATATTCCAATAAACGATCTAAACCTTAAATCAAGCAATGGTCCCTCTACATAAATTCCCGTTAAGGGATTAGGCCTATCTAAGACAAATATCTCCTTATCGACTTCGCTAACTGCTTCCAGGACGTGGAAAAGTGTTGAAATATACGTGTAGAATCTAACTCCAAGATCCTGTATGTCATATAGGAGGAGATCTAATTTGTTAAGCACTTTTAACGGTGGTTTCCTCCTCTCCTCACCATATAAGCTATACACAGGCAATCCTGTCTTAGGATCTATGTAATCTTTAATGGGTATACCTGGTGGTTTCTCCCCATAGATTCCATGCTCAGGACAGAAGAGCGCTCTTACATCAAGTCTATACCTCCTATATAATATGTCAACTATATGATCGAGATTAGCGGTAACTCCCGTATGGTTAGTGACTATTCCTATTTTCTTCTTTTTAAGAGCATCTAATTCCTCTTCAAGAAATACCTCAAGTCCTGTTTTAACTCTCCTGTTCATACTCCTATATTCATACTTCGCTTACCTTTACTTTATATTATCCTTAACGAGAGGCACTATGCCGTCTCTATGAGATTATATAATGTCGCTATGCTTTTTACTTACTTAACTCTCCTTATCTATGGAGGACTAATTAATGTATCTCTGTGGGATAGATGGAGGCGGTTCAAAAACATTATGTCTTATAGCTGATGAGAAAGGCAATATTATAGGGTTGGGTAAGGCTGGTCCTTCAAATATATCAGAAGTTGGCTTAGACGGTCTCATTCGTACTATTGTTCAATCAATAAAAAGCGCTCTGAGAGGTGACTTAAAACGTCTCGACTTCCTTTGTGTATCCCTAGCTGGCGTAGGAGGGAGAAATAGGTGGGATACCGTGTATGATCTTCTTAAGAAGTGCGATCTAGCCATTAAGCTCACTTTAGTCCCTGATATATATGCTGTGCTCTATTCCGCTACTCTAAATGGAAATGGTATTGTAGTAATCTCTGGAACAGGTTCCATAGTGGCTGGTATAATCAATGGAAAGTTACGTCATAGAGCTGGTGGCTGGGGCTATTTAGTGGATGATGAAGGTAGTGCCTTCCACATAGGTCGTGAAGCCATAAGGAGAGCACTTAGAATTTACGATGGTAGAGATCGCGGTGATACGAGGCTCGTCAACGTGATATTAAATCACTTCGGAGTTAATGACCTTAATGATCTCGTAGATCTCATCGCCTTAGGAAGGATAAAGGTAAAGGACATTGCATCTCTCGCACCTCATATAATCGATATATCTAATGATAATTTAACCGCCCGAGAGATAGTTAAGAATGCATGTAAGGAGCTTGTAAAAGGTGTTATAGCCGTTTATGAGAAAATGAATATGGACTTACCCATTATACTAGGTGGTAGTCTCCTCCTTAAGAGTAAGAGATTTCGCGACTTATTTATAGATATGCTTAAGAGAAAGGTTCCTTCCGTCCAAATAATAGTTCCCAAGTTTGAACCTGTAGTAGGTGCATTAATCATGGCGTACTTGCAAGCGGGTATTAACATAAGTAGTGGACAATTAATGATAAACTTAGAGGAGCAAATCGCCAAGGAGTATAGGAATCTATATATCTCAGGTGAACTTCATGAGTAAGAAGGTAATTGAGGAGTTAGAGAAGCTAATCTCAGAACAAGTAAATCCACGATCCATAAACATAGATAAGCTTTCAGTTGAAGAAATACTGAGGATAATAAATGACGAGGACAAAAAGGTGGCTTATGCAGTCGAAAAAGAAATCCCCAATATCGCTAAAGCTACAGAAGCTATGATAAGAGCTCTTCGTGGGAAAGGCCGAGTATTTTACGTAGGTGCTGGGACTAGTGGGCGATTGGGCGTAATAGATAGGGCTGAACTGATTTCTACATTCGGCATGAGTCCTAAAAAAGTAATCCCCATTATAGCCGGTGGCATCAAAGCGATGTTTGGTCCCTCTGAAATGGCTGAAGACAAAGAGGAAAATGGCGTAAAAATCATGAGAAAATATAATGTCAATAAAGACGATGTAGTCATAGGAATATCCGCTAGCGGAAGGACACCCTATGTAATTGGTGCATTGAAAGAAGCTAAACGAAGAGGCGCTACCACAGTAGCTATAACAGTAAATCCAAACGCAAAGATCAACAGATACGCTGATATAGTCATATGCCCTATAGTCGGTCCTGAGGTAATAATGGGCTCTACTAGAATGAAAGCTGGGACTGCTCAGAAGATGATATTAACAATGATGAGTACTGCTGCTATGATAAAACTCGGGAAGGTTCATAGCAATCTGATGGTAAACTTATTACCAATAAGCACCAAGCTTAGGGAACGAGCAAAACGCATAGTAATGATGATGACTGGAGTTAGTTACGAGGAGGCAGAACGCTATTTAGAGGCCACTAATTATGACATAAAGGCCAGTATACTTATGATAAGAGCTGGAGTCTCTTATGAGACAGCTAAAGCATTATTAAAGGAAGTTAATGGCAATATAGATAAGGCTCTTATGATACTTGAAAGAAAGAAGAGAAGTGATTGAATCCTATTCTACCTAGCTCTTAACTAGTCTAATTATCATGTCCTCTGGAGGAAACTCCAACTCCCTTGTCTCCGTGAGGAAGCAAACGTTCTTTGATAAGGTAATGCCATCCTTACTTAATAATTCCATTAGGAGGTACTCCTTTCTCCTATCTACTATCTTTAGCTCGGATTGCGAGAAGCGCTTTGCAACGATTACGCCATTTGCTGGTACGCTGATTTCACTTTCATATTTCCACTTTACCTCGTCAGGATATTTACAATGCGCTATCCTCAGAATACATCTAATGGACTTTAAGGTATCGTTAACTACCCATATAACCA
>QMSL01000067.1 GCA_003649665.1 Thermoprotei archaeon
GTAATGGATGCGACCATACGCCCTGGGGATACTATACTTATGCCCTTTCCATCATTTCAAGTCTTCGCAATTGCTGTTACTAGGAACGGCGGGAACGTAAAGTACGTAAGGCTTAAGCCAGATAAGTTCAAGCTACCTCCTGATGTGGTAATTGATGAAGCAAGGAACTGTAAGGCGATAGTAATAGTCAATCCAAATAACCCAACAGGAAACATGGTTATGAGTCCTAATGAAGTAGAGGAGATATTATCTTCATTTAATGGACTGGTTATAGTAGATGAGGCATACTATGAGTATAGTCGAGTTACGGTTGTTAACTTGGTAAGTGACTTTGATAATTTAGTAGTACTTAGAACCTTTAGTAAGGCCTTCTGCATGGCTGGTCTTAGAGTGGGCTATGCAGTTACGAGTAAAGTAATGGCGCGTGTCCTTCGTAAGGTTCGTCATGAATTCCCTGTAAGTACCGTATCCTTGAGAGCGGCAATAGCTGCCCTTGATGATCTAGAGTACATGAGGCGGATTGTCTCGTACATAGAAAGGGAAAGGAAGAAACTCTATAATGAGCTCAAAGCGATAAGTGGAGTAACGCCTTTTCCATCATGTACGAACTTCATTTTGTTTAAAGCATCTAGGCGAGATCTAGCAAGACTATTAGCTAAGAGGAATATATTCATAAGGGACTTTTCTAAATGCATGGATGGTAATTACTTTAGGGTATCGATTGGACGTAGTGACGAAAATAGGATATTCTTAAAGACATTAAGAGAGATCTTAGAAAGCTGATATTCTCCTAAAATGCTTATTTCCATAATGGTCTCTTCCATAATTCTAGCTCCTCTCCTAAACCATTTCTAACGGCATTTCTATATATTCTGTATGCTACGATTATATCCTCGCATGCCATACCAAATGAATCAAAGAATATGAGCTCGCTTGAATTTTCCCTTCCTGGCTGCTTTCCAGCTACTATGAAAGGAAGTTCTAATATCTGGTTATCCCTTAACCTTCCCTCTTTATAGAGCTGTGCCAACATCGATCTCCTATAATCTTTAATCTGCTCCCAATTATCTACAACTACTTTATCTGCGCTTAATACAGTATTCTCGTCGAACTCGTTAGTTCCTACCTGTATACATAGAGATCCTTTGCTTATCCACTTTGACTTCACAAATTTGTTCGTTGAAGTTGTTGCCGTTATTATTATATCTGTCTCCATTACTGTGGATTTAAGGGATCTAACTACAGATACTGGTAATCTCTCCTTAAATTCGTTAGCTAGGGATTTTGCCTTCTCTAATCTTATATCATAAATCCTGACCTCACCTATGTTGGACATACAATATGGAAGCGCCATGAGTGTGGTGCGACCTATAACTCCCGCGCCTATTAATGCGACCTTTTCAGAATCAGGCCTAGCTAAATGTTTTATTGCGATTCCCGTTACAGCACTAGTCCTCATCGCCGTTATTATGGTACCATCCATTATGACTAGTGGTCTTCCACTATGAGGATCTGATAGTATTATTATATCTATCCCTAGAGGTAAACCATAACGCATTGGATTCTTGGGGAAACCAGCCGCCCACTTTATTCCAACTACGTCTATATCTCCTCCCACATAGCAAGGCATGGATATTATATGACCCCTATAGTCATTATCGTAGAAGTCTATAGGGCTTTTTGGCGGCATTACAACCTTCCCTTCAGCATATAGGCGGAATACTTCTTCCACGTCTTTAATTGTCCTCTTCATGTCTAATACGCCAGCTTCTATTACGTCCTCTTGTTTCAAGTAAAGGAACCTAAGTTCCTCCATACTGGCTAGTACGAAATCTCCGTTCCTTATATAAGCCTTTCCCCTTCGGCTCTAATAAGGAGAAGTGGAAGGTATTAAAAATCACCAAATTAGAACGAACTCCTTCCCTCTATCAACAGGTATTTCAATGAGTCCATCAGTTTGCATTACCCTCTCCAGAGATATTGGAACTCCTCTTTCATTTATTATCCTAATCCTTGCAGTTTCTGGATTAAAATCAACAGTTAGTATACGTGGTCGCAGGAGGAGCTCTCTCGTGCTTGGCTCCTCTTTGATTATTCTCATACAATGCTCCTCCTCAAGCCTAATCGTTACTTGCCCATCTGTAATGCATACACCGAAGTCGTAACGTCTCCCACCTGCATCACAGAACACATAGTTTTGCGTCCTAACATAGGTTATGATACGCCCTTCGACTAATATTCTATATTGGGTGATATTGGGACCATGGACGTAAAATCCATATTTCGGTAATATGAACTTCTTGCCTTCACGCTCTAACACGTATGGTTCATCTCCGAAATTAACTATAACCTCTGTTATTTTATTTGGTTCATCACTTGGAGCGAAGAGAGTACGCTGTACGTCACGATTAGGAGTTAAGTACTCGTGAGAGATCATCTCGTCAAATGCTATTTGTTCGTGTAGCTTACATGTAATTCTATAGCTCTGAAGTAATCGTTTACGTAACTTAGGATCAGTCCAGGTAAATCCAAGCTTATTGACCCAGAACATAGGTGGTGTACCATAGAGTATATTAAAGGCATCCTTTTTGTCGCTAAGCTCTGGCGCTACACGATATAGAAAATCGGTACTATCTCCCCAGTACCAATAACTAACCACACAATCGTGGAATACTAACTCCCACAACGGGACACGATAACGATGTCCAAGTCCCCACTTCAGATAACGCTCGCCTATCTCCTCTCGTCCCTTAGGATGCCGTAGGTATCCTGCAGGCCATGTGAAGAATGGGTTACAACTCATCATACCTTCCCAATAATCATAAATATCAACCCCCCACCAGCGGCCATGTTCACCTCCAAGTACTAGTCCTAACTCCTCGCTTACATACTTAGCTAATCTTCTTTTAGCTTCCCTATCTTCAGTACGTGAGTGAGGATGTTTTAGATCATAGCATTCTATGAGCGATGTTGCAGTCGTGACATCTAAGAACCATGCGTTATGCGGATACTCTTCAAGTTGCTTTGAGATATACGACTTCGCTACCGATAGTTGGAGAAGGGAGCATCTCTTATATGCCTTATGTTTCTTATCCCAAGTAACCCATCCAAGATATCGTGTACCGTCTGCCTTCATGGCCGTATCCTCTATACTGCCAATATTGAAAGGAGGACTATGTTTATCACAGCATACGTAAAGGTCCTCATAATTATCATAACGACCGCTGAGATATCCGAGTGCCTTTATAAAATCTATTATCTCTGCCTGCCATACGCCATTGATTAACATTCTATCAATACCTGCTGCTTTTGCTTCGCGGCAGAATTCAATTATGTTAAGCGCATCAGCTCCCCAAACATCTGGTGCGCCAGCTAGTAGCTTAACGGCAGGTTTTCTCTTCATCTTCTCCTTTAGTGTAACTAGAAATCCATGACGCTTAGCGTAGGCTCGATAACGCTTACATATGGCCACGTGACCTCCCTTTGGAACGAAGACATAACGTATACATCTAGGATATCCAAATCTCCGCATCGTAGGCTCATGATAGGCAAATGGAGTAAGGAGATCTCCTGCATCGGTATGCACGAAGTTAGTAATACATAATCCATCATCAGCACTTCGTCCATCCCATAGTAACATATAACCATAATCGCCATTAGTTACTCCAATCCAAGGCATATCCAATGCACCATAAGTAGTCCAATGCCAACCAGCAAACTCCTTTTCAGTAACTGGAATGGAAAGACCATTACTATAGAAAGGAATCAGCAAATAACTCTCACTATCAGTGGGCGGCAAAGGAGGCAACACTGTAAATGCCTTAACGTTCTTCGTCAAGTCTGAAGTCTTAACTTCGATCACCAATTCATCTTTCTCTAACCTTATTAAAACTTGGACTGGGAATTTTTGTCCATCGATCTGTAGTGCGTCTGTTTGGAGGATTACCTCTTTATTTGATATCCTCTGTACCTCTCTAAATGGAGCGATAGGCGATGCGCTCTTCCATGTAACGTTAATCCTCTTATCCACTACGGAAAAGGATCCATCAGGATCGAGTATGACCCTTAAGTAATCACTCTCTAGCATTAAATTATCATGGCTTCTCATAATCTCATGCCTTGACTATTACCTCCTACTACAAAACTACAAGCTTTCGGAGCCTCCAACAGGATAAATATTATTAAAAATCTTAGGCTTTTAGAGCTTAAATCTACCTTTAACTACCCCCTTCTCCTCTCTTTCACTTGCAGTTAATTCGAATAACTTCCTAATCAGCTCCTCCTCTTCTGGGCCTAATGTCTTCTTTCTACGTGCCATCATCCTCCTTTGAATTTCAATAGCGCTTTCTAAATATAGCTCTGTAGGCTTAGCTCCAAGGCTCTTAGCCCATAGGGTAAACGAAGGCACATCCTCTGTTATTACACCATGTACGTGTGATGAGATGCCTATTTTCTTGCCTGTATATATCAGGACGCCTATTGAAGTCTTAACCATATCACCTATCGTACAGCCAACCTTTAACAGACCTGTATCTATAAGCTTCCCCTTAACTGTTACCTTTACTGTTCCATATGTGTTCTTTAGATCACTATTTGTAGTACCCGCACCTAGATTGACCCACTCGCCTACGTAAGCATGGCCTATGAATCCATAATGGTACTTATTGGAGTATCCATGTATTATGCTCTCCTCAAGCTCTCCTCCAACTCTACAGACTGGTCCTATATTACTTCCCTCCCTTATCTGTGCCCCTCCTATTATTATTGTATCCTGTCCTATGTACGTAGGCCCTTCTATTCTAGCGCCTGCTTGTATGTAGACGTTTTTATCTATGAAGATAGGTCCGCTCTTTACATTGAATACTACATATGGCTCTATTTCAACATTCTCTGACACATACACCTTCCTTTTATCTCCCACGACAGAGACTTTATCAGGCAAGCCTTCCTCACTTCCTTGCCTCACTCTTTCTTCAATATCCTCCTTTAATACTTCAGTGTTCTCTATCACTATCTCCCAAGGATAGTTAAACACCTTATAATCACTAGCCTCTAGTACCTTAACCCTATCTTTTAAGAAGCTGATTATTCCCGAGATATCCATCTTCTCGAGTTTCTCCTTTATGTTATTATAGGTACTCTCCTTAATCCTTGCGATTAACAACTCGCCCTTCCGTATAATCACACCCTCATCAGTAAGCCTACTTAAAGCATCCTTAGCAATCTCCTCGCTTAATAGTAATCTTCCATTTACCATTAACACTTCATCATCGACCTTATCGTAATCATTGACTAACTTATCCGGATTCCTCTTTTTAAGCACCTTAACTAGATAATCCCTTGATACTAATAGCACATTGTCAAAATCAAGTCCTGCTCTCCTTAGGCTTCTTTCAATCCTCTCCCTTAATGTATACATTCCACATCTAAGATCATACACAGGTCTTGTGTACGTAAGCGGTAGAAAGTTCTCATATGCCCCATCCTCAAATACACATAGGATCATATAATTCGCCCCCTAAACTCTTATGACCTTCGTTAATCTTCTAGGCTTATCCGGATTTAAGCCCTTAGCTATGGCTATGTAATAAGTCAATAGCTGGCATGGGACTACGTAAACTGCGGATGCGAATACTGGACTTACCTTAGGCACATTTATTATGAAATCGGAGCACTCCTTTGGACTTTCATCTTCCTCCTCAGCTATAGCTATAACTGTAGCTCCCGCTTCATATACCTCAGCTACGACCTTATGGAAGGCCTCATGTGCGTTCTTCCTTACTACTGGCGGATAGAGCGCGAGTATTAGTGATGAACTATCCACAAGGCTTATTGGACCATGTCTGAACTCAGGTGCTGAAAAGGCCTCGCTATGTATGAGGCATCCTTCTTTTAATTTAAGGGCTGCCTCCAGTGCTGTGGGAAACGTCACATCAGCTCCTAATACATATGCGTCTACAAAGGGCTTTGCGTATCTGGATATCTTCTTAACATCATCTTCAGTTCCAAGAGCTTTACGAATAGGTTCTCCTATATTCTTTATCTCGTCAATTAATTTACCTACATCCCTCCCCATTTTATGAGCAAGTGCAACGCTTAAACCATATAACGCGGTAAGTTGTGCTACATACGTTTTAGTGGCTACAACAGCTTTTTCTTCTCCTGCTTTAGTTATTAACTTGTACTTTGATTCCTTAGCTAAGCTACTTTCAGGGAAGTTCGTCACACCCAATATATCAGCTCCTTGCTCCTTAGCCTTTCTAACAGCTCTTAAAGTATCGCTTGTTTCCCCGCTCTGACTGATTGCTATTACTAATGTTTTCCTCCCCTCTAACATTCCAGATGGTGTATGAATGAATTCCACTGCATGTATGGGCATTATAGGAAGCCCTACTAGTTCATAGAATGCATAAGAAGCAGCTATTCCTGCATGAAGACTTGTTCCAGCTCCAGTCACTATATATAGGTCGTATTTGGTCTCCAATAACTCCTCAGCTACTTTTTCTATATCTTTAAATCCCTCTATCGTCTTCTTAGCAGCATCAGCATCTTCACGAATTTCCCTTAGCATGAAGTGTTCTTCTACACTCATAAATATCCCCCTGAAAATCTTCGGGAGAGAATTTATTTAACAACTTATTTTGCTACTTTTTATTACTCTGGAGTTAGTTATAGTTGAAACGTTTTCACCATTTTCGCTAAATAAATTGGTAGTATCTAAAAAGGAGCCTAAATATATCCTAATAAGGTTAGCATCTTACTCTTCAGCTTTAACTCTAGCTCTCTTGCCACTTCTTTTTCCTCTTCATATAAGTTCTCTTTCTCAGGTACATCCCTTCTCCAATCGTAGTCCTTAGGTGGTGGAGGTATGTACTGCCACGCACTTCTATACAATTCCGGTTTACGCTTAGGGACGCTATATTTTATTGGTCCAAGTCCCCACTGATATTCTGCGCCTGGAGTAGGCCATATGTATAGCGTGTACTCTGTATCTCTTATGCTAAGTGAACGTTTATAATGTCCACTTATCGCGAATGGTTTCACGGAGTCGACTTCCCCTTCCATTAATGGCTTAAGACTTACGCCTTGCATTTTAGGTATTACACTCCATGGGCTCCTTTTCTCGTCTGGCTTAATGCCTAATATATCTAATATAGTAGGCATTATGTCAACAGTTTCAACAAATGCTCTTATCCTCTTTCCTTTTCCTAATCCCTCGGGATGTCTAATCATTAAGACTATTCTGGCTAATTCCTCGTAAGGCCATGGTTGTACCTTTCTCACTATCCCATGTTCTCCTAGAGGCTCTCCATGATCGCTCAGTAATATTATGAGGCTATTATCCCATAAGTCGAGTTCCTTCACTTTATTGAAGAACCAACCAACCCATTTATCTACAAGAGTGATCTCTCCAGCATATTGAGCTCTAATATGCTGAATCTCTA
>QMSL01000068.1 GCA_003649665.1 Thermoprotei archaeon
GTGAATCTTACGTATCCTTATTTTCCTGCTATCTAGAAGAAGGTTCGATATAGGCACGTAGTACTTATTAAACACATGTGGAACTGCTGGTTGTAACTCTATAAGCTGTAACGTCACATTCCTTTTAAGAGCATAGTTGATTATATTCCATACCTCTTCATCGTTAATTCCACGTAGAACAACTACGTTTAGCTTTATACTATCAAATCCCACTTCAAGAGCGTTCTCTATTCCTTTCAATACCCGGTCTAGAGCATCTCTTCCTGTAATAAGCTTATACTTATCCCTTTCAAGCGTATGTAAGCTTATATTTACCCTCATTAATCCGGCCTCTCTTAGTTTCTCTAGAAGTCTTTTTGACAGTAACGTTCCATTTGTAGTAAGTGATATATCTTTGACTCCTCTAACTCCAGAGATAGCTCGTACTATGTCTACTATATCGTCTCTCAATAGAGGCTCTCCACCCGTTATCTTATACTTCGTTATGCCTAGACCAGTGCCGACTTTAGCTATAAACTCGTAATCCTCTACATCAAGAAGATCATCCTCTGGAGGGGATCCTTCATGATGGCAGAAGAAGCATGAGAGGTTACATTTATAAGTAATTATAAGCCTTAAGGTTGTTATCCTTCGTCCATACTTATCAATTAACATATGCTGAGACCAAGTTTGAGTTATACGATCATTTAGCTTATAAGTGCGATCGCTATGTGTTAATACCGTGAATACACGGAAGATACATATGGCGTCAGCCCCAAGAACAATAAGCTTCCTCGTAGTAATTGTAAGCACTAGTAGATATAAAGATAAGAGTAAGGAAGATATTTCAGGCGAGTTAATTCTTTCCATTCTAAAGGGAGACGGTCATGAAGTGATTGATAAAATAATAATCCCTGACGACCCCCTTCGCATAGAGGATATAATTGACAAATACGCTGGGAACGTAGATGTAATAATATTCTCTGGAGGAACAGGCCTATCCCCTACAGACATAACTCCTGATGTTATCATGAGGAAAGTAGAACGGAAAATTCCTGGCTTTGGCGAACTCTTCAGATATCTAACTTATAATGAACAAGGCCCTATTGCCATGCTTAGTAGGGCATGTGCTGGTATACTTAAGGGAACTGTTATCTTCTCGATTCCCGGTTCTCCTAATGCGGTTAAACTAGCTCTAGAAAAGCTAATACTTCCCGAGATAAGGCATATAGTAGCACATGTTAAAGGCATGGTATGATAAGGGGAGAACTATATGGAGTTCTTAAGCGTCCGTGATGCCTGGAAGATAATAAAGGACAAGGTGCTACGTCACGTTAAGATAGAGAAGATAATAGTCAATGTGAGAGATGCTTTAGGCTCGTTTGCAGCGGATGATATAAAGGCACTAATCGACTATCCTAAGCACGATATTGCACTCTTTGATGGATATGCCGTAAGAGCTGAGGATACAACGTCAGCATCAATGAGTAATCCGGTAATGTTAAGGCTCACGAATAAGGACGTCATAGGAAGATATGAGGCTAAGATTATTAATGTTGGTGAAACTCTTCCAAAAGGCGCGAACGCAGTATTACCATATGAGTATGCTAATGTTGAAGGATCCATAATAGAAGCTATTAGATCAGTTAGACCGTATGCAAATATCGCGCTTAAAGGAGAAGATGTACGCTGTGGTACAGTCATAGTCAGAAAAGGGGAATGCATTGATTTCTTCAAGCAGGCTCTCCTTTTAAGGGCTGGAATAGCTGAAGTTCCCGTATGGAGGAGAATAAGAGTAGGCATGTTGGTCATTGGTAATGAAGTAGTTAGAAATATGAATATATACCTGAATAAAGACGATGCAGTTTACGATATTACAAGTCCCCTGATAATAGGTGCATTGAGAAAATGCTGTGAGGTCGTAGATTTAGGAATCGTTAAGGATGATGAGAACGAGATACTTAGAATGCTTCAGAGAGAAGACGTTGATGTATTTATCACGTTAGGTGGTACGTCATTGGGGAAACGAGACGTCACAATCAAGGTTATTGAAAAATACGGTGATGTACTCTTCCATGGCATAACGTTAGTTCCTGGACGTACTATGGCCGTTGGTCTCATAAATGACAGACCTATATTCATGCTTAGTGGATTTCCCGTAGCTGCTTTCGCTCAACTTAAGGTGTTAGTTGAACCATACATACTGAGAATATATTGTGCAACAATTGAAGTGCTTCCTATAATGGCAGAACTCTCCTCTAGAGTTGCCTCTACCATAGGCTTTTTAAACATAGTACGCGTTAAACTAAGGGAGGAGCACGGGAAGATTATAGCCCAACCATTAAGGTTAAGGGGTTCTGGAATATTATCGAGCATTGCATTGGCTAATGGTATACTTCTAATTAGTGAAAATGTAGAGGGATATGATAGAGGAGCCTTAGTAGCCGTTTACAGAAGAGATGATCCCTGGGGTCTTAAATATGTCGAGGGTAATATTTCATGAATTACGCGACTTAGCTGATGCATTAAATCTGGTCCTATCCCTAGTCAACACGTTGCCTACGGAGATAGTTAGCATTAAGCGATCATTAGGTAGAATACTAGCTGAGGATATCCGTGCTCCAATATCTCTACCTCCATTCGATAGATCATCCGTTGATGGTTACGCCGTTCGTTCCCCTGATATAGCATCAGCTGATGAACATAAACCAATTAAGCTTAGGCTTAAAGGTCATGTAAAAGTTGGCGAAACCCCGAGATTAGAAGTAAATGATCATGAGGCTATAGAAGTAGATACTGGTGCTGCAATTCCTCCTGGAGCTGACTCCGTTGTAATGGAAGAATACACTTCAAGGGAAAATGAAAACACGATAATAGTTTATAGAAGCACGAGTCCTGGCGAAAACGTATTCTACACGGGAACCGACGTAATGAAGGATGAACTAGTCCTAACAAGGGGTACACGCATAGGTATAAAGGAGATATCAATATTGTCTTCTCTTGGAATAAATAAGGTAAAAGTATACATGAAACCGAGGATTGCCATAATATCTACGGGAAGGGAGCTTATCCCTCCGGGTTCTAGCTACGTACCGTTTAAAATATATGACACTAATAGCTACATGATATACTCGTTTCTCACAACTCTAGGCTGCCATGCGGAAATCCTAGGGATAATCCCTGATGATTACGATAAATTGAGCTCATCTATTATGAAGGCATGTGAGTTTTACGACCTAATAATAACGTCTGGTGGTACCTCTGCTGGAAAGGAAGATATAGTCTACAGGGTGCTAAATGATATAGGTAACATAATAGTACATGGTTTAAGGACCAGACCTGGAAAGCCAACTCTAATAGCTCTTGTCAATAAAAAACTTGTAATAGGATTGCCTGGTCATCCTGTCTCAGCTTTTATGATAATGCATGTCCTCGTAAGACCGATAGTTCTAAAGATGATGGGCTGTAGGAGATTAAACTACCCATATATTAGGGCTAAATTAAGTCGTAAACTAGTTCTCAGAAAAGGTTATCTAAACATAATTCCGGTAGCTCTTATCAGGGTCAATGATGGCTTCATAGCATATCCTACCTTTAAGGGTAGTGGACTTTTGTCTAGTATAATACCTGCTGATGGCTTTATTGAAGTTGAAGGTAATAAAGAGTTCCTCCCTGCTAATACATGGGTTGAAGTAAAACTTTTCTCTGATAAGATATCCTTACCTGATTTAACGTTCATAGGGAGTCATTGTCTCGTCACTGATAAAATATTAAGCTCTCTCGAAATGAAGGGCTTTCTCATTAGGAGAATTTACGTTGGCTCGCTTGAAGGCCTTAAGGCATGTATACGAGGTGAGGCAGATATTGCTGGAATACATCTACTACATGAGGATTCTGGTCAATATAATGTCCCCTTCATAAAACTATATGGTGCTGAGGACAAAGTCGTTCTCATAAGAGGATTTAAGCGACGGCAGGGACTCGTAGTGGCAAAGGGGAATCCAAAGTCAATCACGAACTTGAAGGATATACTAACGAGGAATGACATAAGGTTTGTGAATAGGAATAAAGGTAGTGGTACTCGAATTCTCTTAGATATCCTGTTAAGATCCATATGTAAAGAAGAAGGTATTGACTTCAACTCTGCCATTAAACGAATTAAGGGCTACAGTTGGGAGGTATTTACGCATACCGCAGTTGCATCCGCAATACTTCATGGAAAAGCCGATGTAGGTATTGCCGTGGAATATGTTGCAAGGCTAATGAGCTTAGACTTCATACCTATTGCTGTTGAACAATACGACTACGTAATCCCAAGGAGTAAGCTTAGCACAAAGCCCGTACAACAGTTCTTAGCAATGCTGAAGGCTATCAAGAACAATTTAAGGCTACCAGGTGTGGAGTTTACGGAGGATTCAGGAGAGATAATAGAAATCTGAGATCGATGGCCTCATCATTTAGTCAGACGCGAGCTACCTCTTCATCTGATAATCATTACGCTAGAGGACATATTAAGTGTTTTGTCTACATAATAAAGCTTCTATGAGCGTAACTGTTTAAGTCGGTGTGCTTAGCTATATTATTGATGATATCTAGGGATGATGGAGAAGAGCGCATAGATTTAAAGAATTTAGAAAGATTAACAGTACTTCCCATAAGGATAACAGAGCCTTGGTGTAAATTTAGTAGGTTTACCTTGCCCATACCTCCGGAGAGACTTTGGATACTTACTAATCTAGTTCATGCGATAGGAGATGTCCTGTCTGGAACAAACGTATCAAAAGTCAAAATTAGCATTAACTTAGATGATCTCAGCATGGCGCTTGCCCTTTACGACGAAAACGGGAGAAGAATATACTTCGACTTTATAGGCTCTACGTTTCCTGAGAAGTTGTTAGAAGAGGTGGGCTTTAATAAGGAGGAAGTAGTCACTATCAGGAATAAGTGGAAGGTTATCTCTGAAAAACTTAAGTCACAACAACTCCTTCTCGTCCTTCAGCCTCTCCTTCCTGTTGATATTAGCACCGTTAGAGAAATTGTAAGAATGATAAAGGATCGCTTTAAGAACTTCACTATTATCTTAAAAGAACCTATTAAGATGCCTGAGAAGTTCCTCGATTCCGGAAGAGGGCAAATTAGGGCTGATCTCGCATTGAATTGGCTTAAAAGTATAAAGAATTCAAGGGGCTTCCTTCTTGGCATAACGGATCATGATCTCTATATTCCTAACTATAATTTTGTCTTCAACGTTCAAGATAAATATACATTCTCAAAGGTGAGTATTTTCTCCTTAAGAAGACTGCGTCAAAGCTTTTATAATCTCCCAGAGAACAGACAATTATTCTTAGAGAGGGTAAGGAAGCAGGTATATCATATAATAGGTCATTTCTTAGGCCTTTCCGATTGTCCAAATAAGTTCTGCGTAATGAGTTATTCAAACTCTATACTTGAGCTTGACGCTAAAAGCACTGAGTTCTGCCCTCGATGTGAAGGATTACTAAAACCTGGGCGACTCATACTTCATCAAAACACCAATCAGAATCATGGTTAGTTCATCCTCTATGATTCTCTGCAGTGTCCTATCAAAGCGGTACACATTTATACTTTAACGTAATTCTATTATATCCCGAAAGGGCGTGATGACACATGAAGGTCATAGTTTCAACCGATGTGGAGGCATTCTCAAAGAAACTTGCAGGAATAATAGAGAGGAAAAGTTTAGAGAAAGCTAAGGGCCTTCGTAGGATAAGAGGAAGTGTCGATGTAACATTTGAGGATCCCGAAAAGAGAGATAAAGGTACGTTCAAACTCGTCGGATGTTATGGTCTCTCAAAAGGATTTCCATTTAGAAAAATATATTATTTCGATGTAACCTTTAGTTTCACTAAAGGTCCTGAGGGCTACATTCTTGAGCTTAGTGATATAAAGAGCTACACAATGGATAGAGGCGTAGTTAGCATTACGAAAATGAAGCCGCCAGAGGATTTAATAAATCTAGTTAAAGAGGATCTTACGGAGGCTGGTGCTAAAATCATTGAATAGAATATTTAATCACTTCTTCTTAGATGAGAGCTCTTTTTCGGTTTCTTGCTTTATCTTCTCACTCTTCTCTAAGGCCATCTTTGCAGCCTCGATTACTTTGGTATCATCAGCATATGCCTCCATGACTTTATTGAGTATATCTAGGAGTACCTGATAGTAGTTATTGCTTATCAGTGTTTTCATTACATCCTCAAAGTCGCCTGACATCAGGTAATCTGCTAACTTCTTGGGATCCCCTCCAAAGACGGAGAAATTATACTTATCTTCGGCTGAACTTACAAGACTTTTCACTATATCTGAAACCTTAGGGCTTACATTTTTCTCTGCTAACTCTACATTTACTATCTGTCTTAAGAAGTCAAGCTTCCTCTTTAGAGACATGCTTATTCACCTTCATATTATAGGGGGGTCATCGCTTTTAACCTTCATCATCTTGTCTCAGGAGGCGAGCCTTAATCCTCCCCGGGTAGCTCTTATCTATTCTCTATAATTTAAGCATAACGCTACTTTTGCCATTCACTATTATCATGGAAGGAAAATATTCCCTTTAAATAAGGTGGTTTGTCCTAACCCTTAATGGTATCAGATGAGATCCATCACATGAGAGTGCTTTCATGTATTCTTTAAATCCCTCCCTACATACCGCAAAGGATACGCCCTCATTAAGAACGTATTTAGCTATATTTCCCAATATCCTCTTCCTCAGATCCTTACTTAAATAGAACACGTTACGCTTCATTCTAACACCATGAACTAAATAAGCATCCATTATGGCATCTCCTTTTTCTGGAAAGAGAGCCTTAAGTCTTTTTAGACTATCTCTCCTAGCCTTAAATGTAGAGGTAACAATGTGTTTAGCACCGGCCCTTATTATTTTCGATACTAGATCCTCTATCATGCCTAGATCATCATTCACATAGGGTATTATAGGATCGATGCGTACTATTACTGGAACTCCATTTTCAGCCAAAGTACGCACAGCTATTAGCCTCTCATTAGGATCTGGTGCATTAGGCTCTATTCTTTTTGCAATTTCTGGGTCAAGTGTTGTTATCGTTATGGAAACGGCTACGTTACCAGTACTTATTATGTCTAGATCCCTTA
>QMSL01000069.1 GCA_003649665.1 Thermoprotei archaeon
AGCAATAAAATAGGTAAGGTCATAGCCTCTGAGTCCTTGACGATAATTGATGATGGAGTTAAACCTGGAGGTTATCATACCGCTAAGTTTGATGCAGAGGGAAGTCCTAGGAGGAAAACCATAGTAATTGAGGGAGGAGTTCTTAAAAACTTCCTCCATAATACGTACACTGCTAATATACTTAAGGCTGAGCCCACAGGTAATGCAACGAGCTTACTAACAGTAGGACATACGAACCTAGATATAAGACCTGGCGATAGCACCTTAGAGGAGCTTATAGAGAGCGTAAAAGAGGGAATTCTTGTAGAGAGATTCTCCGGTAATATGCGTTTTGAAGACGGACTAATTTCCGGTGTAGCTAAACAGGCATATAAGATAGAGAATGGGAAGATAGTATATCCAGTAAGAGAGTGCATGATTTATGGGAATATATACCAGATGGCGAGACAAATAAGCGGGTTGACTAAGGAGAGAAGGGAATGTTATGGAATTATAACGCCTATAGTCCGCATAGATAACGTAACAATAGTAGGCAGATAGGCTCATAATCCCTCATACCAAGGGATCCCCCTTCTTTTCAACTCCCTCATTAGTACATAGAGAGGAAGTGCGCTAAGGAGAGTGTGTAACACATTGAATATTGCAGTGAAGACCACTATCAATCCCATTGCTCCAATCTCTCTTACATCAATATTTAAGAAGCGAGATAGGCATTCAGCTCCATAATTAAGGAATGAGGGACTTATGAACTTGAGCACTACGTAATTTGCTATACTCATGGATGCACATCTTATGACGAATGCCATTAATAGGCCATAGATAAATGCTCTACTTAAGCTCTCTCTCCTTAGGCGAATCCCTAAGTAGAAGCCCAATATCATTGAGACAACAGCTATGTATTTCATTGAGGGACCGAGTATCCATCCTCTTAGGAACGATAAAGCTACAAAGTGAATAGAAGCTACGCATAAGGCGCACCAGACATCAAATAGGCCGAGCGTTAATATAGATGGGATCTCCGCTAGATCGAACTTTAAGTAAGGGAGTGGAGGATAAGGTATTTCTATTCCAAACAACGTTATTATCACTGCCATCGCACCCATTATGGCCGAACAGGCTACTTTTAGACTAGTCCTCTGCAAACTCATTTTTTAGTAGCCACCCAATTATGAGTAAGGAGATATCCTAATAAGCTTATCCCTCAAGAGAAGTAGTTATAATATAATATCAGCCCGATGGCCATCATCACAACTCAGCCGCTCCACTCCTTCATCACTTCCCAGTAATAATTGTTGCTAATCGTCTATATTATAAGTTCGTTGCTTCGTCATAAGAGGAATCTAATTTCATCGAAAGATTTTTAGGAGACACTCATCCGATTCATTTAAGAAGGGAAGGATATCGTGCCCGTAAAAATAGATGAAAAAACCCTTGAGAGGGTAAGGGAATACTTCAGTAAGTTAGAGAATAACGTAAGGATATATTATGCCATTCCAGAAGGGGGGAGCAAGTATGGAACGCTTGTCAGAGAATTGCTTGAGATATTGGACGGATTAAGCGAAAAAGTAACTGCCATAGAGATGAGCAAGAAGTTTATTGAAGAACATGAAATAGATAAGAGACCTGCAATTGTAATACATGGCAAGAAGGAGTATAATATAAGGTACTTTGGAGTACCAATGGGCTATGAGTTTGGAGTTCTAATAGAAGACATAGTCTATGCATCAAAAGGAGTTCCAGATCTACCTCAGGAGATAATATCGAAGATCTCCTCTATAGACAGAAGAGTGCATATACAAGTATTCGTAACGCCTTCCTGTCCCTATTGCCCCATTATGGCTAAAGCATCACATATGTATGCTATTGCGAACCTCAATATAGTTGCGGACGTGATTGAAGTAATGGAGTTTCCCAGTCTTGCTGATAAATATAAAGTATACGCAGTTCCAAAAGTCGTAATCAATGACGAAATAGAATTTGAGGGTGCAGTACCCCACGAATTCTTTGTGGAGAAAATAGTGGAATCATTAAGTTAATTTTATAACTTTAGGAAGAAGCCTCCCTCTTCTTCCTTCCTCTCTATGGGGACATGCCTCCAATCACTAGTTATTGTCGAAAGCCCCTTTATTTTCGCAATATAATTATATGCTGAGAGGGCAGCAATAGCTCCCTGTGCGGCCGATATTATTGCCTGCTTATATGGAATATCAGTGACATCGCCTGCTGCAAACACGCCTTCCCTCGAGGTCTTGCATAGTTTATCAACTATTATCTCCCCTTTTTCATTAAGTTTTATGAACCCTTTAAGGAATTCAGTTTTTACTTCATATCCCATTTCGATGAACACTCCATCAACATTTAATTCCTTGACCTCACCAGTTTTAAGATCCTTAATCACAATTGATTTAACCTTAATATCTCCCTTTATCTCAATGACTTTACTATTTGGCATAAGCTTCACATTACCCTTAGAGAGAAGATAGTTAAGCCTTTCCTTACTGATGGCGCCTGGAGTCGACCCTGGGAATATCCAATAACACTCCTTGACAACTTCAGATAAAGTCAACGCACCATGAAGGCCTGCTTCTCCAATGCCGACAAGAGCCACTTTTTTCCCTTTAAATAGAGGGGCATCGCATATAGTACAATATGATACGCCTCTTCCCTTGAATTTACTTTCACCTGGAACTTTTAGCTCTCTAGGAGCCTTTCCAATGGCTAATATTAAGGCTAGAGACTTATACTCCTTGCCAGTAACAGTCTTAACTAAGAATGCCCTACCATCACTCTTAACCTCGTTAACTTCGTCAAATAACATGCTTATACCATAATTTCTTACTTGCTCTTCTATCTTCCTTATTAGCTCCATTCCACTAATTGATGAGAAACCAGGATAGTTCTGTATTTCAGGAGCAAGTATCGCTTGACCACCTAAATCTCTACTAATTAATAGAGTCTTAAGGCCAAGCCTTGCGCTATAAAGAGCTGCGGAAAGGCCAGCAATTCCAGCTCCAATTATTAATACGTCATACATATTCCATTACCCCTTGATATTTACGGTTAGCGATTTAGATTTTTATTAGATGTGAACACAGAAGAACACTCGATAATCACTACTTATCTGATAAGAGGAACGGTCAGAAGGAGATGCCCGTTCATCAATCACTCCGGAAACCTTTACATCATCCCCGTTTAACTTTAGTTTCCCTAGGTATTAATGTGGTTCATACTATTAATATTATTCCCTTGCATCCTGATTATTCTTCTCATGGCTTTGGGGAACTAATGCATATTTATTACTCTTGGCTAGAAACATTTCCAGATATGACTTAGTAATGACCTCCTTTAAGTTTAACTTCTTTATAATATCATTCAATATCTTCTCTCCCTCTCTTACTTCATTACATAATACCTCGATTTCAAGGAACGTTCCTAAGCCCTTTACATCATCAAGGAGGAAATTCACAGTTTTGCCTAGTATATCTGCCTGATATGTTTCCCTCTCCTTAAATATGTGTGCTATAGGAACGAAGCCCAATCTCCTTAAGAGCTCTAATGTTAAGTTATAATCACTAACCTCGACTTCTATTTCCGTTCTAGACTTGAAAAGACTGCTTTTAATAGCTTTATAAGTCAATAAATTACGTCCGTCTACCTTTCTTAGCCTGAGTACCTCGCCTGTTTGTTTAAAGTCCCTATTAGGATGATTAAAGTATATATCCTTCTCAATTCTTGAGGAGATGAAACGTGCCCCTATACGTCTGAGCAATTCATATGCCTGCTCCTTACTCTTTAACTTAACCTTTACTTCGACTTCTATCTGTTCATTCTTCAAGCGCTTATCACCACAGGATCTATCTTGCCGTTATCTTCCTCTGCTTCTTGTATAAATCTATAACTTCTTTTACCGTAGTCGCTTCCTCTGGACTCTTATCAGGTCTGAATCTTATGAAACGTGGGAACCTTATTGCAAGACCTGCCCCTTCTTTTACTACATTCCATGCACAGGTATGTATTGGTGACAAAGTTATCTCTGCACCCGTAATCTCCATTACAATCGCTGGTACAAACCATACATCAGCTTCCATCTTACTATCAACACGTGGGTGTTTATGATCTATGACGTATGGTTCAAACATCTTCGGTAATTGCGCTAATTGCTCATCAGTAAACCCAGAGCCTACCTTGCATACTGTCTTAAACGTATCGGTTTCAGGATCGTATGCTGCCATAAGGAGAGCTCCATATGTACCAGCCCTTCTTCCCTTGCCCCAGAAAGCGCCAACCGCAACTAGATCCAAAGTATCAGCTAGTTCTGCTTTATAGTCCCTCTTATATTTGATCCAGAGGAAACCTCTAGTTCCACTCTGATATATCGCATTAGGCATTAATGATTTGCACATAACGCCCTCGCATCCATCAGCTATGGCCTGCTCAAAGAACTCCTCGAGCTCCTTTGGACTTCTTACCAGCTTCCATTGTGCTAATTTTATTCTATCTCCCTCTTCTAGTATTGATTCTAGTATCTTTCTACGTTCAGGATATGGCGTCAAAGTAAGATCCTTTCCATCAACGTATATAACGTCAAACATGAAAAGGCTGACGGGATATTCCTCCATAGCCCTCCTTATATCATACTTCCTCCGCCTATGCATGAGCTCTTGGAATGGTCTTAGCTCACCGGTATCTGGATCTATTGCTACGCATTCACCTTCTACTATTGCCTCATTCGCTTTAATATGCTTCCTTATGAGGTCGCAGGCATCAGGGAAGAAACTAGTTACGTTCTCAAGGCGTCTGCTGAAGAGTATAACTTCATTTCCCTTCTTATGAGCCTGTATTCGCATACCATCATATTTGTACTCAGCTATACAGACGCCGCCTAATTTCTGTAATATCTCCTCTGGCGACCTAAGTCTCTCAGCCAACATGGGCATTATGGGAACTCCTACTTTTATTCCTACCTTCTTCACTCCTTCCAATCCTTCACTCATTAGAACCTTAGCTATATAACCTAAGTCAGGATATCTGTTATATGCTCTCTCTATGAGCTCCCTTGAACCCTTACCCTTACCGAAGGCTATAGCTAGGGCATCTAAAATTGTCATATCAGCTATTCCTAGCCTTAAGCGACCAAGAATTGTCCTTATCAGATATTTAGCCTCCTTTGGCTTAGCGTCCCTTAGCAATGATGCTAGAAGTGTTACCTTTGTATCCTGAGCGCCTTCTCCTGTAGCCTTTGCTATCTTCATTAACGTACTATATACTCGCTCTACAGTAAGTTCCTTTTCTGCTTCAACTTGTTCCATGAAGTCGAAGAGACTTACACCCTTCTTCCTAGTCTTGAGAAGTATTTCAGCAGCACTCCCAAGATCACCAACTTTTCTAACAGTTTCCTCAACTTCCTTAAGACTACAACCAGCAGCTAGCGCTATTGCTCTCATAACGAGCTTCTCGCCCATGCCATACTCTAATCCCTCATAATCAGGCCTAAGTTTACCTTGAGTTAAATATATGACCTTATCGATTATATCAGGTGGTACCTTCTTGAGTAATGAGACAAGGAAGGCGGTCATCTCAGTTCTACGCGTAGTCCTTTCAATTTTCTCATATGCCTCAACTAACTCAGAATATAACATATTTGATTACCTAATGAAACCCCTCTGCGGAGCTAATTAACTATTTCGTTTCCGTTAAGTTACGTTTCTACCTACTCTCCATCATCTTCTCAAACGTCCATCTGATCAAACTCCTTATCCTACGCAATCTTTCTTCATCCCTATAATTGTAGATTATTAATTCAGATAGAAGACCATCTCTTGACTTGACCTCATATCTTAACGCCTCATCAGGAGTAAGCCTGCCCCTTCTAACTTCCTCAAGATCCTGTCTTGCATAACCATCAAGAACCCTTTTTAGGAAGAAGGTACTAAATGGTGGTTTATCTACCTCTATCCTTATACCCTCCGCAGGTACAATCCTTATCCTATTTTTGGATACATAAAGCTTAGCTACTACCCTTTGAAGAACTCTACTGTAGAGCTCTTCTTGCTCCTCTATTTCTTCAGCTACCTCAATAGCTCTTCGAAAGCTCTTAGCCTTTAATTGCTCATCTATTAACCTAAGGCATTCTCTTAGGAACGCTATCTCTTCCTCTAATTGAGAGATCCTCCTCTCTATGAAGCTCTTTACCTCTGCTAGTCGTTTAACTTCGTCTTCATTAGAGGTATAGTCCATATTAATCCCTACTTATGTTTTGCCTTCAAGCTTTTTTAATATGTCCTCTCCCATGTTTACAATCTTCTTAACTTTCGAGAGGGGCTGTAGTATCACTACAGCTCTCCTTTTGAGCTCTACGTGTAGTGCTCTCTCGATTAGGGATATTACCTCCTTATAGTTAAGGTCCCTACGCTTCGTTAAGAGAACCACATCGGTATATGGGACGTCGAGAACCCTTAATCCACTTACCTCATGGCTTTTTAAACTCTTCATTATCCGTCGTCTCGAGGGTTTGGTATGTCCACTCATCCATTTTACAAAGGCGAAATAAAGATCCCATTCCTCATCTTGAGTCTTATTCCTCATTTTCGTCACATTCAATTATACATTCACTTTAAGAGTTTTTCCCTTATGTTCCTTGCGATAATAGGAGCTACGCTAACGACGCTTACTGGACTGGGTATGGTATCTGTTCCTATTAGCGCTTCAGCACCAGCCATAAGAATCTTAGTTAACGCATCTTCAACTAATACTGGGTGTGTACATGCAGCAATTATTCGCTTAGCACCTTCTCTTTTTATTACCTCAATTGCCCTGACCATAGTTCCTCCAGTACTCACTATGTCGTCAACTATAAGTACCTCCCTTCCTTTAACGTTTAGTTTCTTTGGCTTAATAACTACCTCTCTATCGCTTATCCTCTGCTTCTCCAGATAATCGTACTCAGCTCCTATGGTCTCTGCCGCTATCTTAGCCCAGAATTTAGCCTCGACATCTGGGCCTATCACTACGGGATTATCTAAATTGAAATGTTCAACAGCGTACTTAGCTAGTTCAGGCATTGCAGTGAGGTAATATACGGGGATGTTAACTAATCTTGAGAACTCAGCCTCCT
>QMSL01000070.1 GCA_003649665.1 Thermoprotei archaeon
GTAAGGAAAATCTACAAGTTAGGTTTGTAGGCTTTATTCACATTGAGAGGAATACTCCCGATACGCCAACCAGCGAATTAGAGCGACTTGCTCCATGTGATATCCCTGACCCTATCCTTGATGTTAGCAAAATGGATATTCCTTCTGGTAAGACTCAACCCTGTTGGGTTCTGGTTTACGTTCCGGAGAGTACACCACCAGGTGAATACGAAGGAGAGGTTATTGTAAATGCTGATGAGGGGAGTAATTCAATAAAGCTTATCGTTAAGGTGTATCCAATAACGCTTCCGAAGAGAAAACATCTACTCGTTACGAATTGGTTTGATGTAGAACGTATAGCCGAGGCTTATAATGTCAGCTTATGGTCTGAGGACTTCTGGAAGATCTTCGAGAAGTGGGTTAAGTTCATGGCAGATCATGGTCAAAATGTGTACAAGGTGTCCATCTATACCATTAGAGCATATATTGATGAAAAGGGTTCTCTCTCCTTTGATTTTAGCCTTTTCGATAAATTCGTTGAATTAGTGCTTAACGCTGGAAGAGCCGAACGTATCGAGATAAGTCATATCGCCGAGCCAAAGGGAGGCTGGGGACATGAGTTCGTATTCAAGGAATTTCCAGTAATTGATAAAGTCACAGGCAAAACCATGATGCTTCCGGGTGAGAAAGTATTTCCTTGCCTCCTGAGTGCACTTGAAAGACATCTAGAGGAGAAGGGATGGTTGAATATTACGATGATACATATAGGAGATGAACCATGTGAAAGTAACGTAGACTCTTGGAAACGCTTATCAAACTTAGTTCATCAATGGGCTCCTAAGCTTAAAAGGATTGATGCTATAGAGACTACAGGTCTTGAAGGTTATCTTGAAGTTTGGGTACCAACACTCCATCACTTTAACGACTGGTACGAAGAATATATTAAGGCTATGAAGAAGGGATATGAGGTATGGTTCTACACATGTTGCTTTCCACATGGCCTTTATCCTAATAGGTTTCTAGATTACCCACTAATCAAAACTAGAATCTTGCATTGGATTAATTACGCTTATAACCTAAAGGGATATCTACATTGGGGATTAAATTCATGGCCACGCGAAAATCCATTTGGTAAGCCCTATGAAAAGCTTCCACCAGGAGATACACATATCACTTATCCTGGCAAAAGCGGACCTCTCTCTTCATTAAGGTTTGAAGCAATGCGAGATGGTATTGAAGACTATGAGTATCTAAAGCTTCTTGAGGAGGAAATAAAGAAAGTAAAAGAGAAGCTAGGTGATCCAGCATTAGAACTACCCTTTGAGATAAGAGCTATGGAATTATGTAGGCGTGTTGTTCCAAGCATAGTTGATTATACTAGAGATCCTGAGGAGCTCATGAGAGTTAGAGAATTAATAGTTGAGGAAATTGTAAATCTCTGGAGAAGACCACTGGTATTAGTCCTCACAATACCACCCGAGAATCAAGTCATTCCTAACGGACCAATAGTCATTATCGTCAAGGGCGTTTGTGAAAAAGGCTGTAGGGTAACAATCAACGGAAAAGCTGTTAACGTAGATGAAAACGGTTACTTCTCAACCTGGACGCACTTAGATAAACAAGGTAGAGTCGTTATAGTCGTTAGTAAAGGCCCATTGCGGAAAACAATAATAAGGACTTTCAAAGTGCGATATAAATGATGTCCTTACCTTTAGGATCGCAAAGTTAATGAGAATAGTAAAAAGATGGCTTTTCATTAGGAAACGATATTTCATTTTTCTTTACGCCTTGTATACTACCTTTCCCTCGGCGATAACCATTATCGGATACGAATCTAAGGAGAAGGGATCGCCGTTCCATACAATAATGGATGCCAGTTTACCTCTTTCTATAGTCCCTAAGGTATCATTAATACCAAGAATTCTTGCATTGGCGCTTGTTATTATTGATATGCATTCTGACTTACTCATACCAAACCTTCTGAAGAACCTTAGCTGTAAGAATAAATTCCTTTGGAGGACTACTGGATGATCAGTCATTAAGCCAAATAACGGCTTCACCCTGACTAGCTTACGTATATTGTGCCATGTCTCGTTTTTTAGTTCTGTCTTATATGGGAAAGCATCAACTGGGCCATAGACTAATGGGACTCCCTCTTCCTTTATTCTCTGAAACACTTTTTCGGAATTTACGTCACATGCATGATCTATCACTATTTTTAAATTGAACTCCCTTTTTAATTTGAGTAAATTGAGGATATCGTCATTCTTATGGACATGTACTCTTAGGACTTCTTTCCCCTCTATTACTGGGAATAATTGTTCTATGTTGGGATCAACTTCCTCAATACTCTTTTTACCTTTCTGTACGAGGGCATATTCCTTCTTAGCCTTAATTAACGTCCTCCTGAGTATTGCCATAACTCCCATTCTCGTACTAGGCCTTGTTCCTTTCCACTCCAACTGTCTTCTCGGATTAAAGCCGAGTGCTACCTTAAAACCTGCATGTTTTATAAATGCTTCCTCTACGTTATCGGCAAAGTTACGTATTACGACTCCTCTTCCTCCTATTATATTTCCACTTCCTGGAAGTACACATGAATAAAGAACTCCATACTCTACTGATTCCTTAAATGCCCTATCGTCAAAGTATATGGCATTTATTGCATCAGCAAGTGTATTCACAGAGTCCATTTTCTCGTTTGTTTCCTCTTCGGCTGAGGGTTCACCGCTTCTTGCCATACCTATATGACAGTGTGCATCAATAAAAGCAGGTGTGACAATCCCCTCCGCTAGTATATCACACTTAGGTCTTTCTTTGGTTATATTTATTATCTTATCCTCAAATACCACGTATATGTCGTGCAATACTTCATTCGGCTTTCCTGTATACAGAGTTCTCGCATATACTGCAGGCATGTATTCTTAATGTTCTTCTAAGAGATTTATATGTTTAGGAAAGGTTACCCTTGTATTAATTCAATATCAGATAAGATGAGAGCATGCAGAAAAGAGAAAATAGCGTTAGGTCGCTAATATAATTCGGGGGGTAATCCTGAACTCTAGGAAACCGGCTTTAGCCATATTATTAATAGGTATAATTACGATACTCTGACTAATTACGCTAAAGCTTTTAAGGAAACCTAAGAAGGAAAAGGAATATGAGGGAGCGCCTATTGGCGAACTTCCTCCTATAGGTGGTGGTCCTCCTCCTAAACGAGAGAAACGTATAGACGTGATATATTCCATGGAGATAGTAACCCCACACATACCTTGGGCAAGACCTTATGCCTATGGCACCATAAAGGCATACATAGTCCCATCAGTTAGAGATGGTAGAATAGTGGTCGAACTTGCTCAAAGGATGGATTTAAACTACACTACAGTTACTATAGATAAGAATTGGGATATCAATAAGTGGAGTATAGGCGTTGGTGAGAATTACGGTAAAAGGTGCGAGAAGAATGACTTCAGTCTTCTTTACAGTTATCTTAAAGAGGATATAACATCAGATGAGAAATACGATGTAATCGTAATGTACTGCATAAATGGTTGGGATCAACTTCCTCAAGAGGTAAGAGATGGAATAAAGAAGCGTGTTAGGGAGGGAACAGGCCTTGTAATAATACATCCATTTACTGGTGAGAAGGACGATGCTAAAAATAGGGCAAGCGACTTATGGGAGTTATCTCCTCTCGTCTATTGCCTTAGCGATTGGGTTGATCCAGCAGATGGATATCCACGGGTCAACTGGAAGGCATTAGAGAAGGACTCCTGGACTATTGTGAGAGAACATTATATAACTAGGAATTTAGTTCTAGATGGCATGCCTTTTGACCATATGTATTTCTACAAGTATGAGCTGGCCAGCGATGCGGAAGCTCTTATAGTTAGTACTAAAGGGGGATATCCAATCCTAGCAATCAAGAATTATGGTAAGGGTAGAGTTGTTGCTTTTGCCTATCGGGAGATAGGCATATTGCCATATGTAGAAAAAGAGGCACAATACGATGCAATACCTTGGGAACACTTCTATAGTCTTTTAATTCGATCGATAATATGGGCTGCTAAAAGGGAGCCAAAGATCTACATATCTAAGATAGAGGTGCCTCAAGGTCCTATCGAAGTAGGGCAATTGAAGACAAAAAATATTACAATAACTATAATGAATCAGGAAGAGAGCGAAAAAGACCTCATATTAGAATACACGTTCCGAAATTGGCTTTGGCAACTCAAGGCTAATGGAACAATTAAGGTAAGGATACCTAAGGGAACAAGCACTATTGAGATAGAGATTCCAGATGATTTGGATCAAGGCATAAATTATTTTGAAGCAATATTAAGGGATTCCGAGGGAAGACATTACGATTGGGGCTCATGTGTAATCAGCGTGGCCAAGGGAGCTTACATCCTTAACTTGTCCTTGGATAAGGACGTAGTATCTAGAGGCGAGATGATAGGAGTTACTGTTACGGTAGCTCCAATAAAGGAGGGAAACTATACGGTAGTCGCTGAATTAATAGATAAATATGGTAGAGTTGCATGTATCAAAAGCAAGGAGATTAATTTAGTAGGAAGAACTAATCTCACCTTTACTTTGGATACGAAGCGCGTATTTACTAGAAGTGCGATAATAAGATGCCTTATTTTAAAGGACAATCGTCTAAATAGCGTCGTAAATACTCAGATTATAGTAATGCAAAACCACACATGGGACGACTATGAAGTCTACATGCCATGGTCAACTCCATACTACGTTTTACCATGGTATTCTGTATGGGAGGAGCAAATTAGAAAGCTTGGCGTGACAATAATGGATGATCCCTGGGGCCCATTTAAATATATAGCACAGTTGAGGATAAAGGGACTTGGTGTCTATTGGTATCGAAGAGAACCATACTTGAAGCAAAAGGAGATGTACTATAAGACCAAGGAAAAGAAGTATTTAATCAGGAATCCATGCCTTAATGATCCTGCATATCGTAATGAAATAAAGAATAAAGTCAGGGATCAGGTCAAGAGGCTAATGAAATATAGTCCCATGTCCTATTTCTTAGGTGATGAATGCTCTTTGACATGCTATGGTGATGCATTTGACCTCTGTTGGTCCCCTCACTGTCTAGCTAAATTTAGGGAGTGGCTGAAAGAGGTCTATGGAAGCATAAATAGACTAAATGAGGAATGGGGTACTGATTTTAAGAGCTGGGAAGAAGTAGTTCCAATGACTACAGAGGAAGCTCAGGCACATGGAAATTATGCGCCATGGGCAGATCATAGGACGTTTATGGAAATTACATTCGCTGATATCTTTAAGTTCATAAAGGAGCTCATTAAAGAACTGGATCCCTCAGCTATCGTAGGCATTACTGGAACTCAAGCGCCATATCCACATAATGGTTGCGATTGGTGGCGTTTAGATAAAGTATTAGACTGGCTTGAGATATATTCGATAGGTGGGCAGGAAGAGCTACATCGCTCTTTCTCTTCCTCAATAATTATATGTGGCGCTACTGGATATGGAGGATATGGGCCTAGTCTTAAAGATCAAATATGGAGAAGGCTATTTCACGACCATAAGGGAGCGCTAGTGTTCTGGATCTATTCAGAGATGGATCCTGATCTTAAATTCAATCCTAGCGGCAAGGATCTTAGTCAGGTGTTTAATGAAATTGAACGAGGCATAGGTAAGGCTATTATGTCTGCTAATAGAGAGCATGACGGCATAGCTATTCACTACTCCATGGCAAGCGCTCATGGTGCATGGATACAGGATGGGAAGATAACCAAAGATCTGGGCTATTCAACTTGGACTTCAAAGGAGTTTAAGACCTTTATGAATAATAGGGAAGGATGGAACATGCTCCTTGAACACTTAGGTCTTCAATATGATTATGTATCGTCTGAACAGATAGAGAACGGTATCTTAAGAAGTGGGGAGTATAAAGTTCTCATATTACCATATTCCATTGCCCTATCCCGTAAGGAAGTTGAGGAAATAAAGGCGTTCGTAAAAAATGGTGGAATACTCATAGCTGATGCAAAAATAGGTCTTATGGATGAGCATTGCAAGTACTTAAAGAAGATGAACTGGATACCAATAGAAGGAGCATTAGATGAGGTATTCGGTATAAGGAGGACAAATCAGACAGCACGTGAAGCAGGATACATAGACATAATTAGGAAGAATTACGAGAACTTCTCCTCCCCAATTGAGGGGCTCCCGATATTCCCAGTTGAGCCAAATATAGAACCCGTTTCAGGAATAACACTAGCTAAAGGGAAAGAAGTACCAGCAATCATAGTTAATAGGTATGGAAGAGGCATAGCAGTATACTTGAACTTATGGATGTCAAATTATGTTGAGCTTGGGAGTAGGCTCGCTAAAAGGAAGATACTTGTTCTCATGAATGCCCTCTTTAAGTGGCTTGGTGTAGAGCCTAAGATTAAACTATTTAACACTGATGGTACGAGGTACTATGGAGGGGAGGTAATAAGGTACTTAAGTGGTGATGTTGAGTACGTAGCGATATTTGTTGATCCAGATCTTAAAGAACCAGTTAAACTTAAAGTAATGTTAGATAAGATATATCATGTTTATAATGTTAGGACAAGAGAGTACTTAGGGGCCTTAACAAACGTAACCATTTCTGTCAGTCCTGGTGAGCCTACTCTACTAGCGCTCTTACCATATAGAGTAGAGGAAATAGACGCAAGGATTCTTAGTGAAAACCCGAAGATAGGAGAGGATGTTATTTTAGAGGCAAGGATAGTGGTTTCCAACGGAACTGCTAAGGGACATACCTTACGCTTTGAAGTATATGATCCTAGCGGTAAGGAGCGCTTCTATTATTCCAAGAACGTATACCTAGGAGGGAACGATACTGCTAGATTCACCATACCTTTTGCCTTTAATGATCCTCCTGGGAAGTGGATCATTAAGATAGTTGATATACCTAGTGGTCTCACTAAAGTGATTGAGGTGAACCTTTCTTCATGAAATGAATCTTTTTATTTCTTCCTTCAACATTATCATGATATGAGCTCTCTCGTA
>QMSL01000071.1 GCA_003649665.1 Thermoprotei archaeon
CCATATACTGGAATGACTTATGCAGAAGATCCAGTAGTAGCCTTCGTAGAAATAATAAATGAACATGGCCTAATCCACTCATGGCTAGGAGGAGTAATAGATAGATTACCAGACGTTTTTAAGGATAAATTACGTGCTAAATGGAATGAATATCTAAGGCGTAAGTATGGCTCTACCGAGAATTTATTGAAGGCATGGGGAAGTAAGGAACCTATCTTCGGGGAAGAAATGTTAGACAATGGCCACTTTGAATATGGTATAACTGGATGGAACATTGAAGTCCATGATGGTGCCTCTGCATCGTATAGATTAGTTGAGGGACCAAGTGGAGTTAAGGGAAGAGCGCTAGAAATTAAAGTAGAAAAACTTGGTAGCGCAGGATGGCATGTACAATTTAACTATCCTGGCCTTAAAGTAAGCTCAGGTGAGGGCTATTTAGTTACCTTCTGGGCCAGAGCTGATAAGAAAGCAACGATAACAGTATGTTTAAGACAAGCACATAGCCCATGGGAGCCACTCTCACAAGTCATAGAAATAGAGCTCACTCCTGAATGGAAGAAGTACGAAATTGCCTTAACGGCCTCAAAATCTGATGAAAACGCTAGGCTTGATATATCAAACTTAGGAAGGCTTAAGGCCACCTATCAATTCGCTGGCTTTTCATTAAAGCCGTTTAAAGGATATGCATTAAGAGAAGGCGAGAACATAGAGGATGGTACGGTTCAAATATTTACGTTGAGCGAATACGGTATGCGAAACGCCATGGCAAGGAAGGACTGGGTGGAATTTCTATGGTGGCTTGAGGAGGACTACTTTACTGATATGTATAATTACTTAAAGAAGGAGTTAGGCGTTAAGGCGTTGATTATAGGTACTATAGTAGGATGTAGCACTCCGAATATCATGGCTAAGTTAGACGTTATAGATACTCATGCCTACTGGCAACATCCAGCTTTTCCTGGAAGGCCTTGGGATCCTAGGAATTGGTATGTTGTAAACGAGCCTATGGTTAATAACCCTGAGAAAAGTACGATACAATGGCTAGCGCTTAAAAGAGTATATAACAAGCCCCATACGGTTAGCGAATATAATCATCCGACTCCGAATATGTATGAAGGAGAGGCTGCAATATTCCTAGCAACCTACGCGGCCTTGCAAGATTGGGATGGAATATTCATGTTCGCTTATGGGAGACTTGACGATTGGGATTCAAGGAGAATAAGAGGGTATTTCGATATAGATCAACATCCAGTGAAAATGGCCACCCTCATATCAGCATACATGATCTTCATTAGAGGAGACGTGAAGCCAGCGAATAAACTAGTGACCGTAGAGCTTGATAGGCAAAGGGAAATCGATCTTATAATGAACTTCAAGGTACACGCTTGGAATTTACCTGATGGAAGACATGTAGGTATGTCTGAATTCATTCCTCTTATTCATCGAACAGCCTTAGTTGTTGAAGGTTCACCTAAGCCTCAACAGAGCTTAAGACCTGGGGATGTTGAAAAACCCAAGAATGGAATATTCCGATCTGATACCGGAGAAGTAATATGGAATGTCTCGGATCCCAAGAGAGGCGTACTTCTCGTGAATACCTCGAGAACTATAGTTCTTTCAGGCTTCTGTGGCAATAAGGAATATTCTTTTGGAAACGTGGTAATTAAGCCAAATAATACGCTCCTTGACGGCTGGTGTACTATTGCAATACACGTAATGGAGGGAGAGAACTTCTCGAAGTGGCGACGTCTCCTCCTTATAGCTACGGGTTATACTGTGAATCGAGGAATGTCCATATACGAGTACGAAAGCAAGAAATTAATACTTCGAGGTTCAACTGATATTACTAGCATAAGGAGATTCAATGGAAAAATAACTTGCTATACTTTATGGGGTGCTGCACCAACATTAACTGAGGGCATTTTTGCAAAGATAATGATACGTTCTCAGAAGGATATTGAGGTATGGGCATTGGATAATACAGGAGCAAGAATGAGGCAAATACCAGTCCGCTCAGAGAATGGATATAAAGTATTCGAGATAAGCTCTGAGTACGAGACAATATGGTATGAGATAGCAACTAAGGAGTAAGAATGTTCTTTTGCATCTACCCGCACCACTTTTCCCCTAGTATACTATATCAGAGGCGAGAAGATTCATCATGGCTCAGGCAAGTCCAAGGCTCATCATTTCTGACTTCATATAGTTCTGCTGTGCTAATTATTATTTTCTAGTTATCTCTATTTTAGCTCTTGAGTCATTTTGGTCTAATATTCTGAACGATAAATTCATCCTCTTGGTTATGGCTTTTACAACGAATAAAGGTGTAGTCCTCGTATCCACTGTAACTATTACTCTATCTACTTCCCCCCTTATCATCTTATCCATTATTTCCCTAAAAGTTAATATAGGATGTTCCCTACAGCCTTCTTCCCTCTCTCTTAAATCTACCTTTATAACTCTTCTCTCATTCTTAGCCATTGTTGCTAGCCTCCCTATGTAAAGCGCCTTTAGGTTATATAATTTGTTTTGTAATCATTAATCGGACTCGTCCTGATAATAGGAGTGAATGTATATCTCGATAGATGACACTTTAGCTTAAAACGATGTGAACCTAGCTTTTTAAATAATTACCATAATACAGTAGTGAATATAGACAGGTCAGGGGAACATGCGACCTAATAATTGTAAAGCATCATACGGCGACAGATATGAGAAAAATCGAGCGTCTCCTAACATAATGGATGCCCTTAGGGAGAAGATAGAGAGGGCCATAGATATATACAATAGGTATAGGGCTCCAGAAGCCATTGCTTCGCTAATCTCAATTGATAATAAGAAAGTAATCATAAAATTTAAGGGACCTTTCTGTGTAGGGTGCGGAATTAGCGATTGGATTGAAGATTTTAAGTACGTACTTCTCGAAGAATTTGGAATGGACACCGAAATAATGGAGCTTAAGGAAGTAAGGAACGAGGATAGCCGCTGGATAATTGCTATATTCAAACTGCTGAATCCCTAGATACCCATATCTCAATCGCTTTCCTGGGAAACTAAAATAATCAAGATCCTATGACTAAGTCAGGGGGTGATTATGTCCTTAGAGTTTCAATATAAGGGAGTTCGCATCAGGGTCTTAAAAGGTGACATAACTAAGGTGAAGGCTGATGCTATAGTGAATCCCGCCAATAGCCTTATGATAATGGGCGGCGGTGTTGCTGGTGCAATAAGGAGAGTTGAAGGAGAAGAAATAGAGAAAGAAGCTATGAAACATGCCCCTGTTCCCGTAGGCGATGCCGTAGTTACTAGAGCTAAAAGATTAAAAGCTAAATATGTCATTCACGCGCCTACGATGGAGAGACCCGCTATGAGGACTACTAAGGAAAAAGTTGAAATGGCTACCAAAGCTGCCTTGAAAAAGGCTTTTAAGCTTCGCATTAAGAGTATCGCATTCCCTGGAATGGGTACTGGTGTAGGTGGTCTAGATTATTATGAGGCTGCATTGGTCATGGTCGATAGTATAAGAGATCACATAGACCATACGCATCATTTAAGCGAGGTATTCCTAGTAGCCTATGACGATAAGTTATATAAGGCCTTTAAGAAGGCCTGTGAACGGTTTTTCAGCAATCCTCAGAAACAGGAGGCTTCATCACACATCAGGGAGCCTAGCGGTCATCATCTTTGAGTATAGTCTAATTTTCCACTTAACGTAAAGAAAGGTAAGCTTAATGATGCCTATGGATTAATTCATCAAAGTCATATAGTTACGAGCTTATATTTTCTCTGTCCTATCCCTAATCGTTCCGCCTCTTCAAGCAATATCCACCATGGTATCTCTGGGTAAAATACCTTTAGTTTATCCTGACCTGGAGGTACATACTCTATAGTTCCATCCTTTTTCGGATTATATGCTGGCATTGAATTGACTAGATCTACTGACGCTTGATCTATGGCTACGGGATCATATGATGCTAGTATCCCTATGTCCGGTATTAGGGGCGTTTCAAGACTTGTAGCGCAGTCACATAACCTTGTGATATCTGTTAATACGTTAATATATAGTACTTTACCCTCCTCGAACGTGCTTAGTACTCCGTATACTGCCTCAGCGGCCCTCTTAAGCATTCTCTCAGCATGTTCTCCCCCTCCCCAATGCATCCTTACGGCATGGAATCTACATATGGCAACGCAATCTCCACATCCGACGCATTTATTGTAATCAATTCGTGCTTTCCCATTCACTATAGATATAGCGTTGTATGCACAATGACGCGCGCAAAGACCACATCCTACACACCTCTCCTCTATGACCTCTGGTTTAGCTACTGCATGCATATCGAACTTTGTCTTTCTAGCACAGCAACCCATTGCAACGTTTTTAAGGGCTCCTCCTATTCCAAAGGATACATGGAACTTGAAGTGCGATAGAACTACCATAGCGTCTGCCTCAGCTATAGCTGAAGCTACGGCCACACTTCCCATCTCTCCTGGAGTTTTAACTTCCTTATAGTCACGTCCAAGAAGTCCGTCTGCTATTATTATGGGAGCTCCAACTGTCCCTATACTAAATCCATTTATTGCTGCTGTTTCTAGATAATCAACTGCTGTTCTGCGAAAGCCTGAATACAATGTAGTAGTATCTGTTAGGAATGGAAGTGCCCCTTTCTTCTTAATGAATTCTACTATGGTTCTAGCGATTTGTGGCCTTACATGTCTTATGTTTCCTCTCTCCCCAAAATGCATTTTAATTGCAACTAACTCTCCTTGTGTTACCCTCTCATCATATTTCGTAGCCTTCAGAAGCCTCCTCATGGTCTCTACAATGTTCGATACATGCCTACCAAACTTTACGAAATATACTTCAGACATAATATCCCCTCTTTAGTTTCGTTAAGCCTCTGCTATTTTATCTAAATGCCCCTCGTTTAAATAGAGTACGCGAAATTTATAAATACCTTAAAGGCGTTTTCCTTAAAAATACTTATTCTATTATTAGCCGAGCACTGACTCCTGCTATGTCCCTGATGAGTTGCTGTATTACTTCTGGCCTTGCTGGCAATCTACGTTTATCGCTTCTCGGTATCCTTATAGTGTTTTCCTCACTTCCATCTGGTAACCATAGTATATTAATTCCAAGGAGTCTACAAGGCGATATTATCTGCTCCACTAACAATCTTAAATTATTGGTTTTTTCCACGAGTCTGACCTTAAGTCCAAGCTCCTCGCTTAATATACGCGCTATCCTAGTCCATGGCGGTCGCATTGTGTTCTCAGCTCCACTTATGAGTATCACTACCATCTTGTTTGCCTGATACGCTCTATGGTACGTTATGTTCTTCAATTCGGGGAATCTACCCTTTTCCTCAAGCTCTACAAGCTTTTTTAGAATTCGGAAATCAAGCTCTGTTATCTCCCCTCTCCTCATCTTCTCCTGACACTGTGGACAAAGTACGCCTGACTTGATATCAAAGTAACATATAGGCATCTTCACGTGCTTCCCTCCTTAACTAATCTAATAGATATCGTACTTATACTCAATGGTCTTCCATTCCTTCCTGCAATTACCTCTGTTCCTATCTCTATTCCCCTTATTTTGATGTTCCTTATGAAGTTCTCCCTAAGTATTCTCACGACATCAACTGCCTTCGAAATGGATCTCCCTCTTGCTTTAACCACTACTTCGCTTGCTCCATCATGGAATAACGTCAGGCACGCAAGTACATAGCTCATTACAGCCTTCTTACCGATATAGATCTCAGCTGTACTGTTAATAGCCACAAGTATCCCTCGGTCTTCTGAGTTATGTAAAATGGGAATACATATATAGGTATTTCTATACATGCGTAAATAGAGGGAAAATTATGAGTCAAGGAGCATTAGGTGAAATTACATTAACCGAGAAGCAGATGAAAATCCTACGCATTCTCTATGAGAAGAGTAGATCAATGCGAGTATATACTGTAAATGAATCACAGGAAGAATTAGCTAAAGAACTCAATATAACGCGACAAGCTCTTAATATTCATTTAAGGAAGCTTAAGGAAGCTGGTATAATTAGGACTGGTAGAGGGTTTATCGACCTTACTGAGAAGGCTCTTAAGTTCCTTGGTCTTCAAACAGCTACCGCCTTTGTATTAATTAAGGTAGAACCTGCTAAGAGACGTCAGGCATATGAGGCTATATCTAAGTTACCTGCTGAGAAGATATATCGTGTAACTGGAGAAGTTGATCTGATAGCAATAGTTAATCAGGCGAAGTTAGATTCCTTCCTAAAGGCAGTCTCCTCAATAGAAGGCGTTCGATCAACATCTGCACACATAGTACTTGAATCTCTTAGAGAATGATAATTTCTCATGATATTCAAGATAGGAAAATATATTTTTCTTTAGCTAACTTTTATTTAGATAGGGCCCGTGGTCTAGCCCGGCCTAGGACGCCGCCCTCACAAGGTGTAACCTGAGATCGGCGGAGGTCCCGGGTTCGAATCCCGGCGGGCCCACCAAATAATACAATTCATTCCGAATAATTGGACATACTTTAAGAGATACTTTACTTCATTCAATATTTTAGGACATTTATCTAACGACATTCTTTTATATACTCCCACCAGTTACTCCCTCTCCTATATCTCATCAAGGGTATCACGTTTTACCATTAATATTACTGATAGTAATTATTTTTGAGAAGTAAAAGCTTATCAGTAATTATTTATCAAACATATATACTGGAGGCATAAATGATGAATGTACTTGAAGAGCCCCTCTACTACAGGTTGCTAGGACAAATAATTACTATCAGTAATATAATGAATGAAAGATGTATAGAAATAAAATGTCATAACTCCCTACTCCAATCTCTCATATGTACACTCTGTGAAGTATTAGGTGTAAAGTTTGAACGCATAAGCGAGACTAAAGTGAAAATAGAGAATGATCAGTTAGTTACA
>QMSL01000072.1 GCA_003649665.1 Thermoprotei archaeon
CTTCTCTATCTTACTTCTAACTATAATCCCGGTTGTAATAATCATTTCACTTAAGAACTTAGCCATTCTTGCTATTGTAACCACTTCTCCTTCTTTAAAATAACCCCTAATGGTAGCTCCATATCCCGATTCATGGAAGCTTACTATTTCATACTCCTTAAGGATGCTTAAAGGAGCCGTACAATGCGATATTCTAATTATACCTTTATGTGGTGCCATGTACGTAGGATTGCCCATAAATGCTGGCTTTCCTGAGAGAATACTTAGAATTATCATAGTCATAAGGGCATCTAAGTCTGCCTCACATGCCGCAGGTATACCTTCATCCCTTAATAACGCGAGCGGTATGCATGGTGGTCTATGTATTTTAACACTCCTATAAATTAAATCCATGAAGCCAAAGCAGTCTATTGTAACGGCATTTGCATTATATCTCTTGATAAAGTTTTTCATCGCTATATATAGTCTAATGGAATCCTCAACCGCCTTCCTGTAATCCTCTTTAAATCCATCAATACATTTTGCCATTTTAATAAGCTCGTTTGCTCTCTCCTTAACATCCTCATAAGCGACTTTCTTATATTCATTTAATAATTCTTCTAACGCGATCACTATTATCTGAACTCCCATCCTCCTCTCTAGATACTCAATAGGCGTTATCACGTCCTTTATATAAGATGCTGGCGTACCAAACGCAATTATCTTAGTCTCTCTAAGTGCTTTAATACAACGAAATATTCTAAGAGCTGATATTATGTCATCTAATCCCACAGCTAGTTTAACTAAAATCCCTCTTCTACGAAGTTCTCCATATGCATCTAAGGCCTCAGGACCAGGAAATCCTTCTGCACTTTTCCCCATAACGAGAGACATAAAGCCTACGATAACAATAGGTAATCCAAGGTCTCCCAGGCTTACCAGAACGGGCTGAGATCCAAGACCAGCATTTATTGCTAATATTGCATCAGCTTCCTTAACCACTTCTTCTCTAATATGGTACGAATATAAGTCATCTATTGATGAAATAACGACAGGTTCGAGTAGCTCTATGTTGGGTTCCATCTTCTCCAAGAAGTTTTTAAGTCGTTTTATGTACATCTTAACTCTCTGAAACATTTCCTCTTTAGCTGGTTGAGACCACCAAGAATACTGTTTAGAATAATATGCTACCACAGGTCTAACATTAAACTTCAAATTGCATCCCCTTAAGTTACTAGTCACAAAATAAAGATAAAGATGAATGATAGTTTTAGTTATCTCCTATACTTCAACATGTAAGATGAAGTGCTGCTACCACTCTCTTTCCTTTTTCTATTAACTCATTAAATATCCTGCACGCTTCCTTAGTCTTTGCCACATGTACTTCTATTCCTCTCTCCCTAAGGGACTTTATGACATCCTCTGGCACTCTCATAAGGCCGTAATATCCCGTTCCTATCACTAAGATTTCAGGATTGTAGGTAAGAACGTCCCTTATATCATCCATACATAGACTATGTCCTTCCTTTCTCCACCAGTTATCTATTATCCTATCTGGGAATATTATTACATCTCTATTGAATATCTCCCCGTCTATTACTATCTTACCAAATTCATAATGTTCTACTCTAGGCATATCTTCATAAGTTAATAACTCCTATAATTAAAATAAAAATGACCCTATAAAGTGGAGATTTAAAATTAAGCGTACGTGAGGTCCTGTAAATGTGCTATGAGCGTGCATTATCAGCCATATACCTTGAGGAAGCTGATAGAATCGCGCAAATGGAGGTCATACATCATACGGAATTCGTAGCAAAAATTTCCGGTATCGATCCAAAAAGGAATCCAAGCGAAGCCTTAAGGAGAACCTATGACAGGTTAGATCTCGACATGATATGGTTCACTCATGATTTCATCCATCCTTGGCACATAGCTAAGAAAATGGGTGAACGCTTTATTACAACTCCGCACTCTTGGTCGAAGTTCCTTCCAACAATATGGCGTGTCACGTATACAATAAATTCAGTTGAAGATGTCCTCGAATTCAATCCCTTTGAAGTAGTTGATATACCAAGTGTTGACGAACTTGCAGAATACTTCAATCAAGTACACGATAAGGCTCAGAGCCTATTCAAGAATCAGCTAGTACCTGGAGGGACCTATCTTACGTGTTTCATGTGGCCTCTCATGCTCTTTGGTTTAAAGTGGGTGGTAAAAGCCGCTTTTTATGATCCAAGGAGATTTAAGCGCTTGATAGATCGCTTTGCTCAAATATCCCTTCTCCAATTCAGGGCATGGGCTAAGACGGACATAAAGGTTTTTATAAGTCATGATGATATATGCTCAACTCAAGGACCCTTCTTCTCTCCGAGATGGTTTAAGCAATATATATTTCCATGGTATGAACGGCTATGGAAGGAGCTTAAGTCAAAGGGCATAGTGGTTCTCTTCTGCTCTGATGGCAACATCACGCCAATAATTGATGAGGTTGCAAAAGCTGGTGCGGATGGTTTCATTATAGAGGAATGTTGTGATTTAGAATATATAGCTGAGAGGTATGGTAATGACAAGGTTATAATTGGAGGAGTAGACATAGGAGTTATAACATACGGCAGTATAATGGACGTAATAAATGAAGTTAAGAGGTGTATAAGAGTGGCCGGTCCTTATCCAGGATATTTCATAAACATATCCGGCTCAATACCCGATAACGTGCCCTTAAGTAACCTCGAAGTTTACTTTAGGGCGTGTAAAAGGTATGGTCTTAGGATTAGACATTCCGCTCCTCCTTAGATAACTTAATGAAAAGGCATATTGATAAGCAGTACTTCCCGTACTTAACTACATGTCGCATCACAGTTCGAAAACTAAATCAGTATTCTCTTCAGCATTTATTTACCTTATGCTTTAAAGTTTTATCCTAGGAACATGAAAAGAGCTCCCCTAAGTGAACACTTAGAAGAACTACTTCACAGGATGTATATCGCTCTAGCGGCATTAATAGTATGCTCGATATTGTGCCTTCCCCTAGTACCTTACACCATAAGGTTCATGAAGGAAAACTTACTTCCTCCTGACGTCGAACTAGTCGCCTTGAGTCCATTCGATAATATAATAGCACTCTTTGAGATGACGTTTGTATTAGGTTTTATATTATCATTCCCAGTAATCCTCTATGAAGTCTTGAAGTTCATAGTTCCCGCCCTTTATGAACATGAATTAAAGATTCTCTATTTAACCCTGCCCTTAGGCATTCTCCTATTCTTGCTCGGTGCATCATTGGGCTTTAAGTTGATCTTACCAACAATGTACTCCATCTGTAGTAAAGTACGCTTAGGTCAGACTACGATCTTTAGCTTAAGATCATTTATAGAGTATACCATCATGTTACTCCTAGGTTTCGGTCTATCTTTTGAATTACCCCTCGTAATGGCTGTCTTAAACCTACTCGGCATTATTCCGGTTGAGGCATTTAAGGAGAATAGACCGGTATCATATATAGTGCTAGCAATAATAGGCATAGTTTTCTTAACTCCTGAAGCAACGACGATACTTGACCTAATCGCTACATTCCTACTAATAGGCCTTTATGAGTTAGGAATATTCGTATCCGAGCTTGTTGAAAAGCATTTATACACACATAAAGCATAGAATATAGGGAAGAGAAGTATGTCGTTATTGGACGTGGCGATAGGCCTCTTCCTCATATTCATACTTATTAACCTTATAGGCAAGGGTAAGGTTAAGAGCCTAGCTAAGGAATTAGGTGAGGCATTTAGGGCTTTTCAAGAAGGCCTTTACGGAAGGGAGATAGGCGAGAAGGAGGAAAGCGAAGAGGAGTTGAAGAAGAGAATTAAGGAGCTTGAGGCGGAAGTTGCTATGCTAAAGGCTAAGTTGGAGGAGAGCAAAGGTGAATCAAAGTAGGCGGACATTCTTACGTCTCCTACTCTCATTCGTAACATTTCTAATACTCCTTTACCTATTACTAAAATCCATAAAGCAGAGGATCTACGAAATCATTATAAGGAGATCTTCTGAACTAATAAGATGATGGTGTGTAAGATCTCGAGAAGGGACTTCCTTAAAATTATAGCTGGAGCTTCACTTGTCGCGGCTGGCTTAGGTATTGTAGGCAGATATTTAGGAATATTCGGACGTAGAGGGCCTTTACGAGAGAAGGAGATAAAGCCAAATCCTTACATAGTAAATGGCAAATCCTTAGTCTCATTCGTTAGAGGCCATGACGTAAATAAGATGGTTGAAGAATCAATTAAGGCTATTGGGGGGATAGAGAAATTAGTTAAACCCGGATCAATAGTATTGATCAAACCTAACGTAGGCTTCAGTAATCCTGATGCTGTAGCATCCCCTAAAGTGGTAAGCGCTGTTATAAGAGTTGTACAAAGAGCAAACCCTGCTAAGATAATAATCGCTGAGAGCGCAGTTAGAGGCTATGATACCTCAAGGAACTTCGAAGTTACAGGAATAGCTGAGGTTGCGAAAGAGCTTGGAGTAGATCTAATAGACCTCGATAGGTATGGTGAAGTCGTTAGAGTAAAGACTAATGGTGGGGTAAAGCTCAAGGATGTTAGAGTATTTAAACAAGTGCTTGATGCAGACGTCGTGATCTCAATTCCTAAACTGAAAAGACACTCTGCAGCTACTGTTACTATATCATTAAAGAACATGATGGGTGCAATTCCTGATGGTGAAAAGGGAATGTTTCACATCCTTGGTCTTCACCAGTGCATAGCTGATTTAAATACTGTAGTCAAGCCTGATCTCTCAATAGTAGATGCAACTGAGGTTATGACCGTAAGTGGCCCTGGTCATGGTAAAATGGTCCCTGGAAACGCTATAATTGCTGGTGGCGATCCAGTCGCAGTAGATCTAATAGCAGCTAGGTATCTTTTCGAACTAGAGGGTTCCATAAATCCTCTAAACGATGCAATGAACGTTAAACACATACGTTTAGCCGCACAATTAGGCGTTGGTACCAATGACCTGTCCAAAGTTAGAGTTATTGAGAGGCGAACGGATTGATCTCGAGAAGGGACTTCTTCAAAATCATTATGGGTGCTCTTCTAATGCCTATAATAGGGAGATTACTCTTCACGTTCCCGAGGAAAAGAGTAGTTCGTCCTCCAGGAGCTATTAAAGAGGATGACTTTTTAAGAGCTTGCATTCGATGCGGGATGTGCATAGAGGCCTGCTCTAGAGATGGAACTGGCACCCTTGAACCTTGTGGCATTCTCGATGGAATACCTCTAATGGGAACGCCTAAAGTAAATCCCTTAAAGGCTCCATGTGAGGCACGTTATGGAAGATGCGAGGGAGTACTACCATGCGTAAAGGCTTGCCCAACTAGTGCCTTAAAATGGATAGAGCCGGATAGGATAAAACTAGGCTCAGTTGAATGGAATCCAAAGCGATGTATAGCAGTTCTACATGGCGACTGCCTAGTTTGTGCTGAAGTATGTCCTGTACCTGGTGCGATAACTATTAGGAGAGGCCTACCCGTATTTCATTCAAATAAGTGCATTGGCTGTGGACGTTGTGTAAATGCATGTCCTGCCCATCCTAAGGCCTTGAAGTTAACACCCAAGGGGGAGAGAAGATCAACCTGAAATCAGTCATTACTAAGGTTAATGTAATCGTAGTGCTCTTAGTACTTTTACTTTATATACTCCTTAATTCAACTGGTCTAATTAGTGGTAACTACTGCTCCTTAAAGGTTAATGGTTTATTCTTCATATGTCCCATAGGCTTTCTCCAACGAGCTGCTATAAACTGTTCTTTCACGACTTCTCTCATAGTAGGTATTCTAATATCTGTGGTATTAATCATGCTCTTTGGTAGGCTGTTTTGTGGATGGATATGTCCTATAGGCATTTTGATGAGGTTATTAGGACGGACTAAGAAAGTTAAGGAAAATATAATACTACTAATGAGCTTTACCAGCCTAAGTGTGCTCCTTATAATTTCGTGGCTCTTAAGATATCCAGTCTTCTGTCTGGTTTGTCCAGTAGGCATTATAAGTAGATTAATAATATGGTCAGTTAGTGGTACGATAAACATTTCATCCGTGGTTATAGGGATCTTTATGTTTATTATAGTGATGGTATTTAATGTAACGATAATTGGATGGTGTGCAGGAGTATGCCCGTTAGGAGCGTTACAGATAATATTGAGTTATTTTAAAGTATTGAGGATAAGGGTTAAGGAGAACTGCATCAAGTGTAAATTATGTAGCAGAGTGTGCCCCTTAGGTCTTAGGATATATGAAGGTAAGAACGTGGCTAATATGGCTTGCATGACCTGCTTAAAATGTGTATTCTCATGTCCTGTAAAAGCATTAAAGCTTAGGCTATCCTTCTCGCATTAAAGCAAACGGGTAATATTGTGATGATTACGTATCCTTAGAAATAAATAGGAGCACTTGGAGCAGAACTATCGTATGTATTACCTTAGGAAAACGAGCGAGATACATATCTTAAGGGCCCTTCACCTATCTATTGTATTAAATGCTCTTCTCTTTATATTCAAGGTAGTGGGCGGTATTGTATCAAGGAGTACCGCTTTGCTAGCAGATGGTAGTGACTCCTTGCTTAATGTCATAAGCAATATGATAACCTTCAAGTATTACCACGAGGCAAGACGTCCTCCTGATGAAGAGCATCCCTATGGCCACCTCAAGTACGAGGCCTTTGCATCAATGCTCGTCTTAATCCTTATGTCTATTACCTTATCATTCATTGCCTTTATGACAGTTGATAGAATAATCACGGGTATACACGTCAAGAAGTTAAATCCTATAGGC
>QMSL01000073.1 GCA_003649665.1 Thermoprotei archaeon
ATAAGGGTAAGGGATATATGGACTAGCGAGAAGCCTATGTATCACGCGATAGTTCCTGCATCACGAGAACATATGCTACTCATGGGTCTTTATAGAGAAGCGCTAATATGGGATTACGTACGTAAAGTGGTTCCTAAAGTCAAGAAGGTAAGGTTAACAGAAGGAGGTTGTGGATGGCTTCATGCTGCAATATCCATCTCTAAGACCACGCAGGGCGATGGAAAGAACGCCATACTAGCAGCCTTCGCTGCTCATCCTTCCCTCAAGTTTGTTGTAGTTGTAGACGATGATATAGACGTAGATGACCCATATCAAATAGAGTGGGCGATAGCGACAAGATTTCAAGCATCAAGGGATTTAGTGATAATAAGAAATGCTAGAGGCTCAAGTCTTGATCCATCATGCGATCAGGAAATGTTGATTACGGATAAGATGGGGATTGATGCAACAATTGATTTAACAAAACCAAGAGATAAGTTCATGAAAGTAAGGCTAATGACAAATAATAAGGTTAAGCAAATCCTCAAGAAGTTAAAGTAGGGTAAGACGATGCATTTAACCAAAGAAGAGGAGAGGATCTTAGATGGAGAGAAGGGAGAGGCATTAAGCGTAGCAATGAAGATCTTAGTGGGATTAGGGGAAATACATGATGCAGAGCGACTCATTCCAATAAGTTCAGCACATGTATCAGGGATCTCATATGGCAATATAGGTGAGGAGGGACTTAATTTCATAAGATTCCTCTGTAACGGGAATCATTTCGTCGTATCTACTACAGTGAATCCAACAGCTATGGATCTCGAATCATGGCAGGAAATGAAGATCCCTAAGGACTATGCAGAGAAGCAGTTAGAGATCGCAGAATGCCTCATTAGAGCAGGAGCTATTGTAAGCTTTACGTGTACGCCTTACTTAGGATATACTTTCCCCCAGTACGGAGACCATGTGGCTTGGGGAGAATCCTCCGCTGTTGCATTTATCAATAGTGTATTGGGAGCTAGGACAAATAAGGAAGGAGGACCTTCTGCCTTAGCTTCAGCACTTTTAGGGAAAACACCACTTTACGGACTTCATATTAAGGATAATAGGAGGCCTACGGTAAGAGTCATAGTTCGATTCAATCTACAGACCATAACAGACTTTTCAATACTCGGGTATGCAATAGGTCATAGGATACGAAGCGGAATACCTCTAATCGAGAACATTAAAGTATACACAAATGACTATGATAAATTAAAGGCATTTTCTGCAGGAATAGCGGCTCCAAGCAACATTGCGATGTACCTTATCAAGGGCATATCACCTGATGCCATATCTATATCTGAACATGATTTAAGAAATCTAGAAAAGGTTGAGATAACAATAGATGATGTCAATGAGGAGCTCTCTAGCCTATCCTCTCCCCTTGAAAGACCCGACTTAGTCTTCTTCGGTTGTCCACATTATTCTCTAAGGGAGCTTGAGAGAGTGATAGGCTATATCAAGGCACATGGGATTGTGAATAGAACTGATGTTCCCATATGGATTGCTGTTTCAAGAGCTACCTATAAGAGGGCGGTGGAATTAGGGTATGTATCATTTTTAAAGAGGAGAGGCATAAAGGTGATAAGAGATACATGTGCCGTAGTCATGCCGTTAAAACTCATGGGAATAAAAAGTGTTGCAACGGATTCAGCTAAGGCAGCACATTACATAAGGTTAAGACATGGAGCTACCGTATACTTAGCTGATGCTTTAAAGATATTGGAGAGCATATTGACCCAATAATGCTTAGACATTAACTTTTATTACAGCCTCTCTCGACCTTACGCTTATCTCTACACGAATGCCATGGTACCTTTCATCTAGAAGAGATTCTGGTACGTCATAGATATACCATATGTTTCCTATTATGCAACCTATTGCCGTTAATGAGTCAGCATGACATGTGAGTATAGCTCTTGGTGCCAATCCCTTTTGAGATAAGGCGTAAATTATATATGGACCTACTGTCGACCCGCTGCTATGCGGAATGAGGAGTATCTTACCAGATAAAGTTTCTCCATAGAGATCATGCCTTGGATTTATTATCACTCCACTACTCACGTCTATATCTCCATAAAAAGAGAGAGGAGTCTTTGAAATTAGTAATCTTCCTGAAAGAGTGCCTTGTAGGAAGCTGAAAGTCTTTGCATGGAATTCCTTCATAGGGACACCGAGAGGAGAGATGATGGTTCTCCTAATACTTCCTTTGCTGCTTTCGATACCTGTGAGCGATATTTCGAGATAGTGTATACACGAAGGACGTCTACGTATCCTCTTAGAACGTTGATTAGGCTTGAGATATCCGTTAGCCTTCTCCGTCTCGGAGTACCATCGTCAGCTATTTCATAAACTGGAATTTCAAATGGCTCCATTTGCCTTGGCGTATATGGTATTGATGGGACTGATGGAATGTCAAGTATTATATAATCCGGCTCCACTCCTGAGCGAGATGCTATTTCCTCTTCTATTTTCGACCTTATGGATCTCTGCATCATGATATTACTCATTATCGGCGCCTGTATGTGTAGTACGGTCTCATATGCGCACTTTAGTAGATCACGTCTCTCCAACATTTTATAGAAATCTACGGCCATTTTGACCTCTCTATCCTTTATATCGCTTCTCATGCTTAATTCCTTAAGCTTTGCCATGACCCAGGAATCAGTCAGCTTTATGTAGTCCTCTGGATCATTTATGGCCAAAAGACCTAGTTCATCACGAGCACCCTCCATAGATTTAAGGATTAGTAGCTCAGAACTACGAACTGTCCTATGGAAGTAAACTGCCTTAAACATCTCGTACCTTGCTATTATAAAGGCTTCCAATGCGTGGAGAGCAGCAGGGACTTTGATTGCGAGTTCGCCATCGACCACGTTTGTGGAGTAGATTAGCCTATAAGTATCGATATACCCATACTCCACACCAGTAAAGTAAGAATCGCGGACAAGGAAATCCATTTTATCTACGTCGAAGGGAGACGATATTACTTGATTGAGAAAAGGTTTATCCGTCTCCTTTAACTTACCAACGGCTAGTTCAGCTACTTTCTTAGGATCATAGCCTGCTTCGCTTAAGATGTCCTTGATTTCGGTATTAAGAATAAGCCATTGCGTCATGTCTTCATGGGTCTTACCAGTATACGTTACTAATAGTTCTTCGTAGACGTGAGAGAAGGGACCATGACCGATATCATGCAGAAGGCCTGCAATTCGCAGTAGCTGAATTTCATCTTGATCTATATAGCCCAAGTTCGCTAAATGCTCGCCCGTGATGCCGGCTAGGTGCATTACTCCTAAAGAATGGCTAAAACGAGAGTGATCAGCACCGGGATAGACATAATGTGCACCAGCAAGTTGTCTTATATAGTGTAATCTCTGAAAGATGATAGTATCTACTATCCTTCGTTCGAGTTCAGTAATCATTATGTAGCCGTGTATAGGATCACGTATTTCAGCCACTGTTTTGAAGCCACCTCTCTGTGGCTTTCCCATTGCTGACACCATTGTTATTTAGCCCTAGTAATTTCGGGACTCTCAACACCTAAGTTCTTTAACGAAACTTTAAGTCTTTCTAATATCATTTCAGTTAGTTCCTGTGGATCAAGTCGTCCTAGTCCGCGTATTAGCTTTATTTTAAATATCATTCGATCCTTCTCTAGTATGATTCTTAGTAGGTATTCGTCTGATCTCACAGCCTGCCACTTAGTTCCATCGAAGTATCGATAGTATATTTTGAAGCCGAAATCTATAAGTGGCTGCCGAAGTATTTTAATGACCTTCACTATTGTCCTCCTTAAGGCGCTATTTGACTTAAAGTATATCACACGTGGGCCATGACCTAAGCCGACTTGTATTCTTAGAATTCCCTTGTACATTTTGTCCTTTCCTGCAACGGATATCAATTTCGATGCAGTATAGCCGTTTATTTGGCACATAGCCTCAGCTAGTGCATCAGCTAACATGTCCCTAGGGATGTTATGCTTGTATGTATCTTCATAGTGTGGGAGAGAGGGGAAGTTAATGTAGATACCGCTCATCATGACACCTCTTTTCGATACACTTAAGCTATTGAATATTTATTCAATATTACCACTCTTAAAATGTTTCGGTATATACGAAACATTTTATATTTTAGATTAGCTACTATAGTCTTCATTGTTGCTTTTTTCATAATTTATCCGTTCTAATAAGGTACTCGTGATGAGAGTTAAAGGTCTGATTTAACTCCATAAGCTTTAAATGTTTACAATTTATAAAGATTAAATCTACTTACTTGTAAGCTTTCGAGCTTTATCGAGGACTTCCAGTAATGATGTAAGGGATTTCGCGTATTCGTTGATCTTGTAGGGATCATTTTCACCTTCAAGCATCTTAGTGAGAAGTTGAATCTTTAACAGTACTGCGTTCTCAAGTTTACTTAATATTACATTACCTGCAACCCTCGTCTCTTCACCTTCTCTAGCGAAGAGAACGCCTCTACCACATGCAGGACATATTATTTCGCCGCTCTTTAGTTTAAATAATGGAACGCCGTGTATTGGACATGTCTCAGCTAACATTTGAGCACCACTTCTAAGCAGTCCCGCCATCTTCTTAATTACCTGCTCATCTTGAGCTTGCTTCATATGCGACACCAAGCATATTTATATTACATTTTAACACTAAGTTAAAGTAGCGCCTCTTTATCTAAATATTTTTGAACATACAATGGGGTGAGAACTTGACAGCAACTTATATGAATCCAGAGGAGCGAACCGTTCAGGCTATAATGATACTACAGAAGATCGTTGAGGATACTGGTGTTCCAAGGAACATAAGAAGGGCTGCTGCGGAGGCTATTAAAATACTACAGCGCAAGGATCTAAGCCCAGCGCTAAGAGCAGCGAATGCTATAAGCATACTTGATGAAGTCGCAACGGATCCAAATATGCCCCTCTTCGCCAGAACCGCAATATGGCAAGCAGTTAGCATCCTTGAGCAAATACGTGATCAGGTATAGGAGGCTCAAGGACTTTGCTCTTCAAGATAAGAGGCATATACGCAACAGCACTTACAGCGGCATTAATGGACGAAGAGCTAAGGCCTACACAGGCATCGGAGATAATACGATTGAGGTTTAATCTGCCTAGTGAATATGCTCCTCATGATGTAATGATAATCGATAATAACGATCAACAAGGTGTGAGAATTCGTGGTAAGAAGGAAGCTGTAGAGAAGGTACTAAGGAAGATTAGAGAGAAGTTCCCATACGCCATTATATGGCGTTGTTTCCCCCTCCTTAACTCAATATACATAGGCGTTGTGAAAGAGATTAGAGGAGATTGCGAATACCTAATAGACCTAGGAGATTGCGAGGGAATACTTAGGACAACAAAACCGCTTAACGAGGGCATGAAAGTCCTAGTTTGTGTAAAGCGTACATACTACGGTAGACCTTGTGAGCTAAGCGAAGAGATAACGTTAGTAGGACGTTATGCCAGGATCTTCCTTAATGGAAGGCATTCGGTAAGCCCTCATATAAAAGATCCAAATCGTCGTGCTGAACTGTTAGCGCTAGCCTATAGCTTACCTACAGGAAAGTGGGGAATAAGGTGGAGAAGTAGTGCTGAGCATGGAGATCTTAACGTAATGGCTGAGGAGGTACAGAAGTTGATAGAGGAGGGAAACAGAATATTAAAGATGAACTTAGACGAGGGACCTAAGCTCCTTAAGGAGGGAGAAGAAATAGCGTATGTCAGATTTACGCTTCCATGTAAGCTAAGAGCGGATGAGATAAGAAATGAAGTAGTGCCAACAGTGATAGGACATCATTATATAAAATCAAATATAGGAAATATGGAGTTAGTCGACTTCTCAGAATTCCTCATAGATAAGGGCTTTGATAGATCACGCATATCGAGAACGTTGCATGAGTATATAAGAGGTCTACATAGACCTCAGATAGGTCAGCAGGTAAGGTTTATACATCATACGCTAAGGAATGAGACAATTCATTTAACTCCTGGCATATTAGTAGAGCATGATAAAGGATTATATGTTGTGAAGAGGGTGTTTAAGACAAGTGGAGTTCATGATGGACTTGGAACGAAAAAGAGGCCGGGGGATTATTCATTAACATATCTCATGGAGGGAGCTTGGTGGCTAGTACATGAATATCATAGAGAGGGAGGAGAATATATTGGGATGTATTGTAACGTTAATACCCCAATTGAGATGTGGGATAATAAGGTTTATTATGTGGACTTAGCGGTAGATGTAGTCAAAGATAGGGAAGGTAATGTGAAGATAATAGATATGAATGAACTAGAGGAAGCGAGAAATAAGGAAGTAATATCAGAGGAACTATACAATAAGGCAGTAGAAATGGCAAACTTCATCTCGGAATCCCTAAAGGAAGTAAATAGCGCTAGAGAGCTAGCGGAAAGGCTTTCAGATAAGTGTGAAGACATAATGTTAACATGCGAAATGTAAGGGAATATGCTAAAGATTTAAATCTCTCGGGAATATCTAAATAGTATTGATCTGCGCGGGGGTGCCCGAGCCAGGTCAAAGGGGCGGGACTGAGAGGGCATATCTAGCCCCAGAAAGCTCCCGTGGCGTAGGCCTGCGTGGGTTCAAATCCCACCCCCCGCACCATGATTCTCGTCATTTTATAATTCATGTACATTAACGGGATTAGTCCATGCGAACATCCCCTTACGATCCATTATTTCAATGCGTATGTAATCGTACTTACTAAAGTCAAATTG
>QMSL01000074.1 GCA_003649665.1 Thermoprotei archaeon
CTATGTTGGTATACCGCCTGAGGCAGCTCTAATTCATAGAACTGCAATAGTAGTTGGTAATACTACAGTGCCAAAGGACTCTCTTAAACCTAGTGACCTATACTTAGAGAAGATGGATGTGTATAAATCTGATAACGGCCAAGTAATATGGGATATCTCCGTACCCGACAAGGGAGTTCTTCTAGTAAATTCAAGTAGGACCATAGCTGTTGTTGGCTTTGGCGGAGGTAGGACATTTGATTTTGGTTCGGTGGTAATAAAGCCTGGGAAAACGAGACTTAATGGATGGTGCGTAATAGCGCTTACTGTAATGGAAGGCGAAAGCTTCCAGAAGGCTAAGCGAATCCTTATTGTGGCCGGTGGGCAAACTGTAAATACTGATATGAAATTAGTGCAGACTGACAATAAGCTAACATGCGGGAGGAATTGGGGCAAAGCACCAAGTCTAGTTGAGGGAATTCCTGCTATGATTGAACTAAAAGTTAGTGGATCCGTGGAGGTATGGGCATTAGATAATACTGGCTCAAGAGTGAAGAGTATTCCAGTAGAGATAAAGAATGACCATGCAGTATTTAAGATAGGTCCTAAATGGAAAACGATATGGTATGAAGTTATCATAAAAGGTACTGAATGATATACCTTGACTTAACTTCTTAACTCAAAACAATATATATTCCCTATCTACCAAAGTCATTATCGTATGAGTAAAGTTAATGAAATATTTACGCTAATGTGTAGCCATTGTGGACGAAGATACGATCTAAACTCCAAGATATGGAGATGTCAATGCGGAAAGCCTATTGATGTAATCCTTAATGCAAAGGCTATTGAATTCAAGGAACTTAAGGACATAAGGACTTGGGATTTCACCATGTGGCGTTACGTAAAATTACTCCCAATAGCCTCACCTGATAACATAATAACGCTTGGTGAAGGATGGACTCCTATAATAATAAAGAGGCTTTATGGAGTAGAAATAATATTTAAATTAGACTATCTAAATCCAACTGGCTCGTTTAAGGATAGAGGTGCAAGCTGTCTCATAAGTCACTTAGTGGAGATAGGAATTGATAGCATAGTAGAGGATTCATCTGGGAATGCAGGTGCAGCTATAGCTGCATATTCTTCAGTGGCTGGAATTAAATGTAAGGTTTTCGTTCCTGCCTCAGCTCCTGAAGGCAAGAAACTACAGATACGCTCATATGGTGCTGAGTTAGTTGAAGTTCCTGGAAATAGAGCTAAAGTTTCTGAAGAAGCGCTTAAGGAAAGTAAGAGAACTTATTATGCAAGTCATATGTGGAATCCATTCTTCATAGAGGGCATTAAGACCATTTCTTACGAATGTGTAGAGCAGCTAAAAGGTTATGTTCCTGATGTGGTTCTAGTTCCTGTGGGTAGTGGTGGTCTCTTATTGGGGATCTATAAGGGATTTAAGGAACTAATGGAGTTAGGCCTCATAAACTCCGTTCCTAGGATGATAGCAATACAGGCACAAGGCTTTACCCCTATATATGATTACATGTATGGTAACTATGGTGGTAGCCCTCCCAACATTGTTCTTGCAGATGGTATCGCAATACCAAGCCCCCCTCGTTTAGAGCAACTAGTTAAAGTCATAAGGGAAACTAAGGGAGATGTAATAATAGTCAATAATGATGAAATAATAAAAGCCTTTAAGGAGTTAGCCAAGTTAGGCTTCTTCGTCGAACCTACATCAGCTACAGTGTTAGCAGCATTATGGAAAGGGCTTGAGTCAAAGTTAATAGAGAAAGGAGAAAGCGTATTTTTACCATTAACTGGTATTGGTCTAAAGGCTATAGATAAGTTGACTAAAATAAGCGATAGGATTTTTAGAAATTAACTTACCTACCATTCTCTCTTATCCTTCTTAAAACGTATACTATGAGTATAGCTGTACCAATGATTACCGCTATATCGAGATACTTCATGTACTCCTCGATTATGTACCAGTTCTCCCCCAATTCATACCCTAAGTAAGTTAAGAAGAAGTTCCAAGGTAATGATCCTATGAAAGTATACAGCGTAAATCTAACTGGATTAAGTAGGAAAATCCCTGCTGGCAATGAGATTACGGTTCTTATAGCTGGGAGCATTCTGCCTATTAATACTGTGATGTCTCCGTACCTCTTAAATAATGTCTCAGCTCTTATTAGCTCCTTCTTAGTAAGCAATACATACTTTCCATACTTAAAGAGAACTGGTCTTCCACCTAACATGCCGACTAAATAAGCTATCCATGAACCTATGAGATTTGCTATCGTTCCAATTAATGAATATATCAATATATCGTGCATACTATTGCATAGCGCAAAGCCTGCTAGAGGCATTACGATTTCACTTGGAATTGGTAGACAGGCGCTCTCCATAATCATTAAAATCAATACTCCAATACATGAAAGCCTTCTTACCACACCAATTAGCCAATTCATCAATAATCCAACAAGCGCCATGATAGCTCCTCTACATTACCTTTTAACCGCGTATATATTTTTGACCTAGCTCGCGATGCTTATTACGGATAACTTATATATACGTCACGATGATTAAACTAAAACTGATGAAGGGTATTAAAGTCCTATTTATAATAGCAACCCTCATAATATGTGCCTTATCGACATCTTATACATGCATTGCGCAGAGTAATTCCGAGGGTTCTCAGATTCCAGAGTTAGTATCGAATGCCTTATCTAATCCTAAGGTACTAGTTACAATAGCCATACAGTTCCTATTGGGCTTGAGCTTAGGATACTTCTCCGTTAAAGTAATAAAATATATACTCGCTTTAATAGGCATTCTGATACTAGGATCCTTCCTTTCAGTATGGAGCCTAGGTGGTAGCATTGACGAATTCCTCTTAAGAATAGGCGTTGAAGCACAAAAAGTCCTACCCCTTATAAGAGATCTATTAAGCACTCTCGGAATACTGACAATAGGTCCAGTAACGATAGGATTCATAGCGGGCATTATAGTTGGATCGCTGAGGAAATGAAATCCTTCCGAGTTAATTTTCATTAACAAATAATGCTTATCTCCTATACCCCTCATACTATTTATCATGAGCTCTCATAATGAAGGTAAGGTAATAGCGTTTATAAACGCTAGGATAATCGATGGAACTGGGGCTCCTCCTATAGAGAATGGCGTATTGTTGATCAAGGATAATATTATAGCTGACTTAGGTACGAGGGGGAGTGTTGAGATACCTAAAGAAGCTAAGGTTATTGATGTGAAAGGCAACACTGTAATGCCCGGTCTTATAGATGCTCATATGCATCTAACGGGAATGAGAACTGGTGATTTCATTAAGGAACCACTTATAACTCCAATAGGGGTCTTCTTTGCTAGAGCAATAGTGGATCTTAAGGCATTAATCAATGCAGGTTTTACAACGATAGGAGATGCAGGTAGCATAATCGCTCTTCACTTAAAGTATGCAGTTCTAGAAGGGACCATCGTAGGCCCTAGAATAATTGCTGCAGGCCTTCCATTATCTCAAACATTCGGTCATGGAGACGCTCATTATCTGCCTGTAGAATGGGTCGACTACAGGACTACTAAGAAACTTACCCCATTAATGGGCCTCATTTGCGATGGAGTAGATGAATGTCGTAAGGCAACTAGATACGCCCTTAGAGAAGGAGCTGATTACATAAAAATAATGGCCTCTGGTGGGGTTCTTTCCGAGAAGGATAGACCGGAGTATAGACAGTTTACCTTAGATGAAATAAAGGCAATAGTAGATGAAGCAAGAGCTGCTAGAAGGTTCGTACATGCACATGCTCAAGGTTCTGAAGGCATAAAGAATGCAATAATAGGCGGAGTTAAAGTAATAGCCCATGGTATTTTCATAGATGAAGAAGGAATAGAGCTAGCTAAGGAGAAGGACGTTATACTAATACCAACATTTTCCATTACCGAGAGGATACTAGAAGTAGGCGAGAAGGCAGGTCTTCCTGAATGGGGATTACGAAAGTGCGAAGAAATATACAAGATCCATATAGAAAACGTTCGTAGAGCGTACAAGGCAGGAGTGAAAATAGCAACAGGGACTGATTTTATAGGTGGTGTCTTTAGACATGGGGAGAACGCCTTAGAAATCAAGATGTTCATAAGAAAATTAGGTATGAGCCCTATGGAAGCGATAGTATCAGCAACTAAAATAGCGGCTGAGGCAGTAGGTTTGGGCGATAAAATAGGCACGTTAACAAAAGGGAAGCTCGCTGATATAATAGTGGTTAAAGGAAACCCCCTCAACGACATTGACTTATTACTCAAGGCAGAGAACATACTACTAGTAATGAAGGAGGGGAGAATACTGAAGAGTAATCTCTGAAATATTGAGGTATACTAGGTAAGAGGAAGAAAAGCGATGATAATCCTTATGTTGTTATTCCGGTAATAGCTGAATTACCATCTGGATCAACACCATCAAGGAAGTTTTAATTTTTCATATGATCAACATAATTCTTCTTATTATTCCTCATAACGCCTCTATTCATACTTTATCCCATAAGATCCTTCCGCATATCTGCGTTGTTAGGATGCCTAATGTTCATGCTGAGTAGATACCTCGAGAATCCTCTAATAAGTGAGGTTCATAAGCTATACTTCTCCGTGGGTTCCATCGCATTCTTAGCTATAGTTGTAATCCTCCAGGGACCGTGGTAATGTGGATATGATGCTTGTAGGCATAACGTCCTTGATATTGAATATTCCTAGCCTTGAGGAAAACCAAAAGGGGTATGTGATAAAATACTTTAGTAGTAAAGGAGTTCATATGCTTTTACTGCGTATGTTATGGCTTTATCCCTCTCTCCTCTACTGATAAGTTCCTTAGCCCTCTTGTAATATGTTATCGCTTCCTCTTTATACTCCTGCTTAGGTGAAGATTCAAGTAATTGCTCAGCGAGAAGCAGTATCTCGTCTACCATATCCATATTCATATATTTTATGTTGCTGAAATACCTAATTCTCTCCTCTAAGCTCTTAAAAGGCCTTCTCTTTCTTGCTTCTTCAGCTAACTTACGTCCTAATTCATTAGCCCTTTTTAGTGCTTTATTAAAGTTGAATCGGGAAACGGGAAGCGGTTCGAGTGCTCTTATGCTCTTGCAGAAGAAGAAATAATATATGCTCTTTATTGCAAGAACCAATCCCTTTCCCGTGCCCCCAGCAATAGTTATACCAAACCCTGGCTTACCATTTGAATCCCCTAGATCAACTGTATCTAAGAAATCCTTAGTTAACCCGTTTATATCCAAATAATAAACAGGTGCGCCAATGATATATCCATCTGCTTCCCTCATTATCTCATTGAGTTCTTCCGGGGCTTTAGGATTTTCCAGAGTCCATGGTCTTATGTCGTAATCTATTAAATATATTGTCCTTACCTTAGCTCCTATTGATTGAGCTCCCGCTAAGGCCTCGGTGACTAATTTGTTCGTAAGCCCGTTCTTTCGTGGGCTTCCTACAATACCTACTACTAGCATAAATCCTCTCCTTATGCCTATTGGTTCATGAGAAATAATATACCTTTCTTTATGCTATACTTCACGTATCTCTAACCTATCAGCGAGGCTTAAGTTCCTTATATACTTCCTCATTGAAACGCCTCACGAATTCCACTATGAGGTTAACCGTAGCCTCCAGATCGCTTAAGCTTACTGTCTCAACAGGCGTATGCATATATCTTAATGGTATGCTTATGACGCTGGCAATTGCACCACTTCGTGCTATCTGGGCCTCATCTATGTCGGTACCTGTTCGTCCGCGTAAATAGCTCGCCTGATACCTTATCTTCTTCTCTTCAGCTAAGTCCATTAAGAATCGTGCTAAACGCCAATTAATAGGGGGTCCATATTCTATTACGGTACCCTTTCCTAATTGTACATCCGTGAAGTCCTTAGGTTGTAAATCAGGATATCCTACTGCATGTGTCACATCAACTGCTATTGCGACATCCGGCTTTAAATTATAAGCTGCTACTCTTGAGCCACGTGCTCCTACTTCTTCTTGCACCGTAAAGACTAAATGTAATTTACACTCTAGATCCTTCTCTCTAATCAATGATGCTGCCATGAGTAAGGCTGCACATCCCGCTCTATCATCAAGGGCTCCGCAACTAATTATGTCTTCCTTATTAGCTGTGAGCTCCCTAAATGTCTTGACTATATGTCCTACATCGCCTATTCTAATCAATTTCCTAGCCTCATCCTTATTCGACGCTCCTATATCTACAAAGAGAGAACGTATATCTGGTATCTTCTTTCTCTCATCCTCAGATAATAGATGTATTGGCTTAACGCATATGACTCCATGGACTGTAGTCTCTCTACCATAAATCATTACCGACTTACCAATGATAGTTCTAACGTCAATTCCTCCAACTGCATCTATTCCTAGAAATCCATTGTCATCTATATAACGAACTACTATACCTATCTCATCCATATGCGCCATTATGGCAACTGAGGGCCCTGCTGAACCAATTGTGAGAATTAAGTTGCCTAAGTTATCAACATTAACTTCTGCCTTTACGTTAAGGTCTTTTGCTATATTCAGTATCTCCTTTCGAACTTCATCTTCAAAGCCAGAAACTCCTGGTGAAAGACACAATCTCCTTAATATCTCCTTCAGTTTCTCCCGCATGGTTTTGTCTAACGAGGAGAGGATATATTAA
>QMSL01000075.1 GCA_003649665.1 Thermoprotei archaeon
ATTCTCATCTCGTGTAAATAAAACTGCATTACCTAATTCCCTTCCATATACTTGCCTCTCAACTCTCTCCCTTCGTGAAGGTACGGCATCCGAGACCCTGATAATTATGTCCGATAGACGGAGTATAGTCTCAAGGTACTTTAAAGTACACGTTCTAAGGGAATCTATAAGCTCGTTTTCGTACTCCACGACTTCTACTTTCTTCCCTCGTCTGGATAGGATCATGTCTATTGCGCGTAATACCTTATCTCGCTCATAATCGTATCTGAAACTCGTCTGTAGCGTAAGTGTGTAGTATCCCAAGTAAGTTTTCGTGTAAAGATCTATGTTATCAGGCGAGAGGTGTCCTCTGAATGGTAATGTGCCACTTCCTATTATCGGAAATACGCCTATACTCATCTCATTAGCTAATTCCCATAACTTACTTAATGCTATCTTAATTCCCACTGCGGATGTTAAATGCCCGTATGCAAGAGCTGAATCGGATTTCCCTAAGAACACTCGTATGTGGTCGAAGTACGCTCCTAAGAATTTTCTTCCCATCGTAATATATGACTCAATTAACTCGTTTATTCTTAGCATTGTATTTATATCCTCGACTAACGGGATTACGCATATTTCTTCATCGCTTACTAAGCCTAGCTCCTCTCTCGCAAATCCTGATAGCTTTATAATCCTCCTCTGAACGCCGATAAGTTCGTATACGTTTAATGTCATTGGATGTATTATGTACTTTACGGTGCAAATGTTAAATTCCTTGGTCGACATAACGTTTGCCATTATTGCGGATAAAAGCGAAATTATATGTCTCTCTGGACTCTCTCTACTAAATGATGAACACCTAACTGATAGTAAGAAGTCTTTTCCAGGTTTTACCTTAAGATCCAAATTCAATTCCTTAATCCTCTTTAAGATCCAGACTGGCTGAAGAAATGGTGTAAGTTTCCCCTCATAATCTATCATCTTTTCATCACAACCGAATCCTCCACATTGGTGGGGTAATACATCTTTCACGGCTTCCTCAACCTCATCCTTTATAGAGAAGTATCTTGAGGCACTATCGGGATGCTGTGTAGCCATTAGCGTCGGTACATCCATAGCGCACTCACCCTATTACATCACGGCTTTTAATTATTCCAAAGGGTGACATATAATATTTCTAATGCGAAGTACCATCAGTATACGAACGTATTGCTTATATAACTCTATCTTTAGATAATGGAAATGGTTATAGGAAGCCCCGGTAGCTCAGCTAGGTAGAGCGCGGGCCTTGTAAGACCTTGTACAACCCAAGAGAGCCCGTGGTCCCGGGTTCGAATCCCGGCCGGGGCTCCATTATTCTTACTTAATATCTTACAATACGTACTCCTATTTACCTTCCGGTAAAATGACCCACATTAATCCTTAAATAGCATTTCAAAACTACGATAACCCATGGAACGCACTAGTGTATCCGTAAGGGATGGATCATTAACCTTTAAAGTAAAAGGGACTAAGTTCGTTGAATTTACTCCTTTATTCGCTGTAAAGGGTAAGCTAGCTCCAATCAAGAAATTAAGAATGAAGGAACAAGGTGAAGGTTTAAAGTTCACTGGCGAGGTTGAGGGCATCAGTTGTAACATTGTCCTTATGAAAACCTCTAGGGATAATGTCGATGTACTGGTATTTAAGGCTCAATGTGATGATGGGTTTACTAATGATGGCATAATCTGTGCGCTCACATCAAGTGGAGTTTGTAATTTTGATAGAATGCTAGCTTATCATTTTACATACACTCCTCCAAAATATTTTGGAGGGAAGGTTGACGAACCCTTTGACTATCCTGCTGTAGTTGAGAAACTAGACGAGATACGATATGATCCATGGAGCTATCCATGGCACGCAAAGAAGATAAGTGAATTTCCCTATCACTTAAAGGTCTCACAAGTGCTCTTTAAACTTAAAGATGGCACCTATGTCTTCCTACTTCCCCTAACAAATAGCGGATGCAGGGGCTACATCTCACACTTTAAGGATGATCAATTTGATATACTTCTAAACTCCTATTGCAAGATGGCTTGGAAGAACGCCTTCATACTAGCTATTGGTGTCGGTAATGATCCATATGTAGTAATCGAGAAGACATATGATGTTGCTTTTGAGCGCCTTGGCAGAAGCTTATGCTTAAGGAAGAATAAGAAGTATCCTGATGAGCTAGAGTATCTGGGCTGGTGCAGTTGGAACGCTTATTGGAGAGAGATATCCGAAGATAAAATAATTTATGCGTATAACCGTTTCAAGAAGCTAAACTTGCCAATACGCATGTTCCTAATAGATGACGGGTGGATAGACTCATCCGATGAGCGAATAAGGCGCTTTGAGGCAGACTCTAATAAGTTCCCTCATGGCTTTAAACACTTAGTGGCAAGACTTAAGGAAAGGGCAGTATATGTGGGATTATGGCATGCATTGAACGGCTACTGGAATGGAATAGATCCAGAAAGTGAGCTTGGTAAAACGTATAAGGCATACTTAATGGAAAGTGCTGATGGAAAGTTAGTTCCTGATCCTACTGATATGAAGGCCCTTAAGTTCTACCTTGACTGGTATGGATTCATTTCACGTTGTGGATTTGATTTTATAAAGGTTGATAATCAATCCTTCATGACTTACTCCTATAGAGGGAAGATACCTTGTGAAGAAGCTGCAAGACGTATTGAAGAAGCAATACAGATGGCCGCTAGCTTAAATGGTCTCAACATATTGAACTGTATGGCACAGATACCTGAAGCTTACTTCAACTGGTATATATCCAACGTTGCTAGGGCTTGCGTAGACTATATTGTTCCTCATAAGAGATCGAGGGATAAGCTTCACATATACTTCTGTGTGTATAATGCTCTCTGGCTATCTCAAGTGGCTTATCCAGATTACGATATGTTCCAAACACATGATCCTTTAGCTGTACAACAAGCTGTAGCTAGAGCAGTAAGCGGCGGCCCGGTCTACGTGACAGATGAACCTGATAAAACAAGACCTGAAATAATAAAGAAACTAGCCCTTAGCAATGGCAAGTTGCCTAGACCTGATATTCCTGCACTTCCTACGGAAGATGTACTAATGAGGGATCCATATAATGAACATGTGGCGTTAAAAGCGTTCACTCACGCTAAGGTAGCTGGAGTTGGCACTTATGGAATAATAGCCGCGTTCAATATAACCAAGGATAACGTAGCTGTAGACGTAAGCATATCACCTTCTGATGCTAGACTTAAGGAAGAGAAGTACGTGGTATATGAGTACTTTAGTGAGAAATATTACCTAGTAGAAAGGAGCGAAAGCATCTCGCTAACTTTAGATCCCTTAGAGACAAAACTCTTCATAATTGCACCGCTTCAGAAATGGATAGTACCCATAGGCTTAAACGATATATTCATAATGCCTAAGGGCATGGAGTATGCAATGCTATTTGACGACGAGGCTATAGTTAAGCTAAGAGATGTAGGTACTCTCTTAGCATACACTGAAGAAGAGGTACATGTAGAGGGAGGCGATGTAGTTTCGTACAAGCCACTTCTTAAAGTTAAGTGTAGAAACGACATCATTAGGATAAAAAGAAGGGCTTAATATCACTCACGACGTAATCCATCATCTATTTCTACGATCCAACCCCTCTTTGCGCCAGCTGATAACCCCTCCTCTAGTACTTTCTTCCCTACTTCTCTATTTGGAGCTAAGGCTATTAGTGAGCCTCCAAGTCCAGCTCCTGAGAGCTTTACTCCATAAGCTCCTGCATCAAGTGCTTTATTTCTTATTTTCTCTAAAACTGGTAGACTTAAGTCATAAAGGTCTCTTAAGAGCTCATGCTGATAATTCATTATTACGCCAAGCAACTTCAGGTCTTTATCTTCACTAGATCGAATTGCATCCCTTATAGAGTCGTGGAAATGAGCTGGCAATATTTTTAAGAATTCATTTTCCTTAATTAACTCTCCTCTCATTATTCTTAATGCAATTTCTGTCGACGTATTCATCCTTAGCGTAAACTCTATCCTTCTAGCAGGAACATCTGGTAACCTCCTTAGAAATGGCTCTATTTCCTCTATGCCTATTTTCTCCCATAATGGTTCATCATATCGCTTTCCAAGTTTATTCCTAAGACTTGCTGGAAGGTCATCCATACTCATAAGTAAGCTTAATCCTTCGTTTATCTCCGATTGCCTCCTAGGATGTATGTCCGCAGTACTATGCTTTATTCCTGAGTCGAGTACTACGAACGTTCCCCTCCTAAAATCTATCTCCTCGACATTATATGGAGGTCTAGTCTCGATTCTTATGACTTTACCAAAAGCTGAACCATATTGATCTAATCGACCGCAAGGCACTCCCATTATGTCATGCTCTGCATGATATGCTAACTCTGCTATCTCCTTTCGAGAAAAGCTAAGGTCATATGCGTATGTTATCGCTCCTAGAAATGACACAAGCAACGCCGCACTACTTGCTAACCCACCGCCAACAGGAACAGAGCTAAGTATCCCTACCTTCATCCCAGAGAGCTTTATCCCCCTCTCCTTAAGCGCCATTATTCCTGCACGTAAGTAATTACCAAACCACTTTCCTGGTCTTAACTCTACTTTATCAAGCGTGAATACGTCCTCGTAATCTTCTCCTTCCATTTTTAAGTTATAGGAAACTATGTGGATTTCATTAGTATCTTTAAGTACCTTGACCGCAATATATGTTCTTAGATTTATCCCCACGGAGACCACAGGCAGTCCTTTATAGTCTTGATGTGTGTTAAGGAAGTCAAGTCGTCCTGGACTAGATGCAATTACATCAGGGCGTTCACCGAATGTTTCTTTAAACTTCATGTTCAACTCATGTCCTAAGCTCATATACTACCACCACATTTGCCTAAATATTCCTTAGACCTAGATAGGAATTTAAGACATGCCTTCCGTAATTCTTCTGCTTTTTCCTCAGGAATTCCATCATATGTAAAGGTCCACATTCCCCACTCGATACCTGCTGCGTATTTCAGCTTATCTCTTTCCCTATATGGAGGATAGAACTCAATATGCATGTGGTAATATTCATATGCTCCTTCATCAGTTGGCTTCTGATGAAACACCATTATGTATGGCATATCTCTATCGAAGAGCGCGTTATAAGTACCCGTCATAACGCGTAAAGCGTCTGCTAACGCTAATTTCTCCTTATCTGATAAGTCGGCAAGTGAAGTCACATGCCTTTTAGGATATACATGTACTTCGTAGGGCCACATGGCGTAAAACGGCAATGTGCAGATGAAGGCATTGTTTTCGTATATTATTCTTGTTCTTTCCTTAATCTCCTTCTCTATTATTGTACATATGAGGCATTTACCCTTCTCCTTATAGTACTTCTCCATATTCCTAAGCTCTATGGTTATTCTAGGTGGAATGAATGGTAATGCATATATCTGCGAATGGGGATGAGTTAATGAGACACCTATTTCCTTACCTTTATTCCTAAATATCGCAACATACTTTACTTCTGGTATATTTCCTAATTTAACGTACTCCTCTGTAAAGACCTCGATCACCTTCTTCATGTGGTTTAACGTTAGATCACATAGATCTCCTTCATGCTCAGGTGTCTCTATAACGACTTCACATACCCCTACCGCTCTTCCACTTTTAAATAATTCATCACATCGCGTGGGCTCTTTTGCATCTAATGAAAGTGCTGGATACTTGTTCGGCAATACCAAAACGTCCCATTCTCCCTTATCCTTAGTCTCAGGAGCTCCTGGACAGAAGGGACAGAAATGCTTTTTCTCCTCGGGCCTCCAAGGCCTCTTCGCGCGATGTCCTGCAACTATTATCCAGCAGCCAAGGAGAGGATTCCATCTTAGCTCATGAGCTTTGTCCATGCTCTCGTCCTCTATCAAAATGCATATCTTTAATTATCCTCATGTGCCAATGTATGATTAAGTCTAAAGGTGCTTTTATTTCTAGTGTCCTAGCATGCTCTTTAGGTATTTTAGGCCCAAAACCAATCCCTCATCCGCCCTAAATATCGGATCCTCCATCTCGACGCTAAGCACATAGTCGTATCCTCCTTCTCTTAATGCACTAATTAATGCACGCCAATTTATAACACCCCATCCTGGTATCCTGTATCGCCACCATCCACGGCTATATATACCATTACGTGATAGGGTATGCCTTAGTATTTCAGTATCCTTAGCATGAACGTGAAATATTCTCTTACTATACTCCCTAGCTACAGCAATACAATCTATTCCCTGCCATACTAAATGTGATGGATCGAAATTAAGGCCCAGGATGGGACTTAACTTGAATATCTCATCCCATACGAATGGTGCAAATGCAATATTCCACCCTCCCATAGGGCAGTTCTCAAATGCTATCTTTACTTCATGATCCTTAGCATAATCTACTATCCTTAAAAACTCCTCTCTGAATAACCTTAATGATTCCTCTATACCATGACATAGGAAGTTCTTCACCGCTCCAACGAAGGTGCATATTACACTTACGTCAAGTTGAGATGCTGCTTCTATCATCTTCCTTATATGTTCATGGTTTTCCCTTCTCTTCTTCTCATCAGGATCAAGATTATTAGGGTAGAACGCTAAGGCCGATATCATTATTCCCTTCTCCTCGAACTTCCTTCTCACTTCACCTGCA
>QMSL01000076.1 GCA_003649665.1 Thermoprotei archaeon
GAAAACGTGAACCTTTTCCGCAAACTTAAGTCTCTTGACTTCCCCAGAGATATACTTTAGCTTAACTACCGTACTATTTAGCAGAAGAGGGGAGGGAACATAAAGTATAGGGATCTCATATCGCTCAGCAAGTTCCTTTAGTATGATGGATGCACTCGCCCTGATTGGAATCTGAACTGCCACGAGCTTTACTTCACCATTAGCTATTGCGGATTCTAGTATCTCTATATCCTTAGGAGTAGCAGGTATTCCATGTTCCTTTATTACTAGATACTTTATCTTGAAGCCTATCCAGGAGATAGCATATTGAAGCGAAGGCATATCTATAGCGATGGTAACATTCAATTTAGGAGTCTCCTTCAACAAACTATCGATCTCACTCAGCACCTTGACCATATTTTTCTCGTATACGTCGGAACATTCAGGTCTAAGCTTAGAAAACACATTACATAGGTACTCAATGAAGATTTTAAAGTTTATAGGATCGTAAATGGGCATGTGGAAATTGTACTCCCCTGTAACTGGATTCTTGAATATCCTGATTCCAGGGATCCTTGGAATTTCTATTAACACCCCTTTAAGCTCTCCCTTACCATAAAGCTCCCTTATCTTAAGCTCAAATGGAGCATGGGCTGTAGATACTATTACATCTGCTCTCTTAAGGCTTACCACGTTTTCAGGAGTTAGTTGGTAGCTATGAGGATCAACTCCAGGAGGGGCTATTGAGACTATTACGTCATCCTTACAGGCAATTAATGCCACATCATACTTTAAGTTAGGAAACGTGACTACGATATATAAGCCGTGACCACTAGCATCCTGTGCTACTATAGTAGGAGTGAGGGAGAGGGACACGAGTATGATTGATGTAAGCATGATTAGGGATAGCATCCATGATCTCAAGTATATCCCTCCATGTGCACACTTCAAGATATAAACTAAAATATATGTGCATAAATAAATCTATCGAACTATGCGAAAATAGGGGTGTGGGACAATGGAGGAGCATAATGTCGTACTTAAGGACATCACAGTAATGTATGATTCTGAAGTGATACTGAAGGACTTGACAGTAGAATTCAAGGGACCTGGTTTAATACAAGTACTTGGCCCAAATGGAGCTGGAAAGACAACATTATTTAGAACTATACTAGGACTGGTACGACCAGTGAGAGGAGAAGTTATAATAGACGGAGAGGACGTCACAGGCAATCCATTAAAGGCTGGAGCGTTAATAGGATATGTACCACAGTTAGCGTTTAATGAGAGGGAAGAATATCCAGTATCCGCATGGGAATATGTTCTCATGTCACGTCAACTACATAAGAGATGGCCACGACTTAAGTCAAAGGATGATGTTCAAATAGTTAAGATGACTCTCGAAATGGTAGGACTTGAAAGAGAGGCATGGAATAAATCATTATGGGAACTTAGCGGAGGACAGCGCCAACGGGTGCTCATAGCAAGGGCTTTAGTTCATAATCCACCAATACTGCTAATGGATGAACCACTTTCTAGCATAGATCCTATAGGCAAAGTGGAATTAGCGGAACTCATAGGAAAAATAGCGAAGTATAGATTAGTCGTAGTTGCCACACATGATCCAACATTACTTTTACCGTATACGAAGGAGGTGCTATTATTGAATAGACAGTTCTACATGATGGGAACGCCCGATGAAGTGCTTAAGTTAGAGAGTTTAAGGATAATATATGGAGATGCAGCAATTCACCTTAGTGAACATGTACATATAAGCGATTCTCATTATAGGTAGTTAAGATAAAAATGAGTACAATTAAGACGTTAGGTCAAGTTCTTAGCCTCATTCATTAGTGATGAGCGAAAGGTTTATTTACTTCGCACCTTAAAATTAGGTGCCTTTAGGAGTTCGTTGTCTATGACTTACTCGTTACTGTCAGTAGGGCTTGTGCTAGTGGTGGCACTGATAACATCCCTGCTATCGAAGAGGATAAAAGTTCCGATAGTAGTGTTAGAAATAGTCATAGGAATATTACTGGGCAACTCATGGCTTGGCATCTTAGGCGAGGATGTCTACTTGAACTTCTTCTCGAATTTAGGGCTAATATTCCTATTATTCCTTGCAGGCCTGGAGATGGGAATTAAGATGTTTAAAAGAGAGAGCCTTTTAATAGCCTTAGCCTCATTTGGAACTCCATTCATTATAGGTATGATTCTTGGTAGGATCTACGAAATAAGTCCTCTGCTTATAGGTGTCTTGCTCTCAACTACATCAGTAGGAGTGGTGTTATCAGTAGTCAGAGAGCTGGAGCTAACTGAGGAGATAAGAGATATAATATTGGAGTCGTCCTTAATGGTTGATGCATTGAGTATGTTTGCATTAACGGTCTCCCTTGAGGCAGAGAAGGGAACTTCATGTTCATCAATACTTCTTTCATCATTATCAGCTCTTGCATTATTCGCAATTCCAGTACTCGTGAGGAGGACTAGAATTAAGAAATACCTATCGAAGTGGCTCGCAACGGAATCTCACTTTAAGCACGAGGTTAGATTCTGTCTTGCACTTACCGTGATAATAGCTGGTCTATTTGAAATATTGGGCTTTCACGCGATTTTAGGCTCCTTTCTAGCAGGCCTAATAATATCGGAGGTCACTGAAGAAGGAGACGCGCTTAGAGAGAAGCTACTTGGCCTCGGCTATGGATTTTTCATCCCGTTCTTCTTTGTAATAGCTGGTGCAGTGGTTAACATACCTTTACTAGCAGAAGGAGGGAAAATAAGTTTAATACCAGCATTATTAATTGCAGGACTTGGGGGAAAGATATTGGGAGTAGGCATCACATCAAAGTTACTAGGAATTCCAAGTAATACAAGCCTAGGCATAGGTACGTTACATAGTGCTAGACTAAGCCTCATTATAGCTGGGGCTAAGCTAGGACTCGATTTAGGACTTCTAACACAACCCATATACTCAGCTATAGTAATATTTTCGCTCATTACAGTCATAATATCGCCTATGATAGCTAAAGCAATAATGCGATGAACACCTCCCAACGTAACAGTTCTCACTTCAAATCAGCATTGTTGAATTATGAACAAGTAATGACCTCGACCATGAGGTAAAGTTAAAAAATAAACCTTATGGACTAATATGATGGTAATGATGACTTACCCGCCCTGAAGAAGTGATGAAACACACCCTTACTGAGCTAGGCGATGACCGGTGGCCTCCCTGCCTGAAAAATGATGAATGGAGACCTCGGGGGAGCCTAAATTATATAAAATTAAGCTCAGTCCAGGAGGATTCTTCATCTGCTGGAATCCCAGCATCTAGGTCGGGACGTTCATCATAGCAAGCCTACTCTCTTAAAACAGACCTTAACGCCCTAATAAGATGTTGTGAGCGTTACTATTTAAAGCAAAATGTGGGCGATGGGGCGGGGAGCAAGTCTGCGCCATTCATCCTCCGCCATACGGCGGCGTTATGGCACAAGGAATGTCCCTACTTAGGAGTATTTAAGCATTACCTCTTGAGGTCAACATAAGACATTTAAAGTTGGTGAAGAATGGGATGCCGACAGTTAAGAGAATAGTTCATACGACATAACAACGCATTTATGACTCTCCTTCAAGTTCAATAAGTTAAAACCCTGTAGACCATAAGTTATCTAGGAAGGCCTATGGCTAAGGGTGATGTAATAAAGTTAAAAGCTCATCATTTTAAGGATGAGGTCACGGGAACTGAGGTCATCCGTTTAACGGACAACATTGGAGATACCATACATCCCTATTTCACACAACCGCTCTTCTCATCGGATGGAGAGACGATACTAGTTGTCTCCAATAGGACTGGCTGGTGGCAACTTTATAGATTAGACATACCAGATGCTGAAATGCAACAATTAACCGAGGATGCTGATATCAAACCTCAATGTCCATGCCTCGACGGGAAGAAGATGATAGCGTACTACTGGGACGGCAGATATCTTAAATCAGTTGATCTAGAGACGCTAGAAGTCGACATGATATATGTTACTCCACAGGGCTTCAAGCCAGGCATTCTATCGCTAAGTAGCGATGGTAGGTACCTTGCCTTTGCTTATACAGAGAAAGTAAGCCTTAGTACATTGAAGGGAAGAGCGTATTCCGGATTCCTAGAACATATGTTCTTAAGGCCTAGAAGCGTCGTAATGGTCATCGATTTGAAGAGAGGGGAGGCTATACCAGCTTGGGGAGAGAACGCCTGGATATCACATGTGAACATATGTCCTACCAATCCTGATATAGTCCTCTTCTGTCACGAAGGGCCTTGGCACTTAGTACAGAGGATGTGGGTAGTAAGGGTTAGCACACATGAGGTATGGCCTCTAGTAAAGCAACGCAGATATGTTGAACGCGTAGGTCATGAATTCTTCATGCCTAATGGAACAGTGGTTGCACAGTACGGGAGACGAAGCACGCCTTCATCTAACGATTGGGTTTATTATGATCTCTTCGTAAAGCCCGATGGATCGGGACTGAGAATGTATAAATATCCCTGGTTGCCGCCAGCACATATTAAGACGAATAGTAAGGGGGATAAGGCAGTTGGCGATAGGTGCTATCCAAATCCTTCATTTAAGGAAGGACATGCATACATAGGCCTTGTGGAATACCTAAAAGATGGTAAAGTTAACCTTAAACCCCTTTGTAGACACGACACGTCATGGAATACGCAAGAGACACACCCTCATCCGATATTCACTCCAGACGATAAGAATGTAATATTTGTCTCGGATAGGGAGGGTAACTGTAACGTCTACATGGTACCTGTTGATTGAAGAGAATGAGAGAAAAACACTTCATTTTATATTAATCTAGGTCTTGGAAATATCCTAAATCCCCTCTCGGCTAGATGCCCAGCACCTACCCCCAGCTCTCTTAACTCCTCATAGATCCTTTCTCCTTTCTTTATCCTCTCCTTTAGTTCATTGAAATTCCTCATGATTAGAGCCTCTCCTACCTCATAGTCGCTTCCACTAAGTCCTAGTTGCTTAGCTCTACCAGATGCCTTTGCGAGAGCTCCAAACATCTCTATTTGACTCTTATGCTGAAGTATTGCCTCAAGCTTCTTATCTATGTACTCAGTTACATCAACTAGTAAGTTTGGCCTATCCGTCGCGAAGTAGTAAATCTTCATTACCTGTTTTGGTTTTAAACCTTCCTTGAGATGCTCCCTATTGAAAGCAGGCATTCCAGCGAATACCGTTGCCTCTGAGGCCACTATACCAACTGTTCTATGATCTGGATGAGCATTATAATCAATCCAGGGATCAAGAGTACAGACGAAATCAGCTTGAAGCTTCCTTATAACCCTTATTAGCTTCTCCCTTAGTTCAAGGCTGGGTAGAATCAATTCTCCATCAGGATACCCTAAGAAGAAGACCTCCTTCACTCCTAAGACCTTAGCAGCTTTCTTCTCTTCCTCTTGCCTAATACGAGCAAGTTCTTTAGGATCCATATCGGGATTATACGTTCCTTTACTGCCATCGGTTACAATCAGATAATATACGTCATATCCCTCATCAGCCCATTTAGCTATAGTTCCACCTATATTTACGTCTGCATCATCAGGGTGAGCTTGTATGACTAAAATAGTGCCCTTACTCATGCTCTCACCTATTATTATATTGAACATCTACAATTACATCTCCCCCAGTAACGCTTAAATAGCTATCCAAGTCAGGGAATGCAACTACACCATCCCCTTACATCAGATGAATAGATTCCTAATCTTCATGTTTAGGATTAGAGCTAATATAATTAAATGCACTTAAGGATAAAAGGGATATTATGGAGGAGGTAATAATACGTGAGACTAAGGTAGAGGATATTGCAGACATAATAAGAGTCGCCAATCAGGCATTCCTAGAAGATGCAAGAAGACCATCCGTTACAGGAAGAAGCGTAGTTAATGGTCTTAGAAGCTTTCCTAAATTACAATTAGTAGCGGAAGTTAATGGTGAGATAGCTGGCTTCATAGTAGGAAATATTAGCGGCGATAGGGGAAAGGTAGCATTACTTGCCGTAAGTCCTAAGTATTGGAGAAAAGGAGTTGGAACTAAGCTCATAACGGAATTAGAGAGGAGAATAAAGGAGATGGGAGGGAAAGAGGTAACTCCTGGAACGCCATTTGCACGTGGTTTCTACGAGAAGGTCGGATATACATGTTATGAGGTAGAGTATAAGCTCATAAGGGAATTACCCTATAGCGTCATACCTAAAATGGACTCAGACCTAAACCCAATACGTTTTGAGGACTTAAAGAAAATAGTGAAGACATTAGGCGAAAAAGAAGCATTAGAATTCCTGAGAGCATTCTTCTCAAGCTTTGAAATAAAAGGAGGCAAAGCTTACATATTGTCTGAGAAAGACGAGGTTAAAGGAATTGTAGTAGTCGCTGAGAATAAGTGGAACTCAGATCTACTTGAGATCACATACTTTTATCCAAGTGAGGGCGATGGAGTATTTGATCTTTTAGAGAACATAGTGATAGAGGCTTCCAAGATGGGATATAGATGGGTAGGATTACGTACACGTAACGAGAAACTAGCTAAGGAGCTCATGAATAGAGGATGGAAAGAAGCACATATGCCAGAGTTCTGGACAATGTACTTAATGAGGAAAGAACTCAAGTAAGA
>QMSL01000077.1 GCA_003649665.1 Thermoprotei archaeon
CAATTTTTCCTCCCTCAATTCTAATCTTACTTGTGGAATGCGCGTAGTACGGTATTGCCTTAGCTGGAGGTACACTTATTTTATCCCCCTCACGTACTGGAGCTCCGAAGATTTCTCCCTCTCCTCTTACTATCTCCATTATTGCTGGTCCTTCTACGTTTATGCACTCATCTTTCCGAAGTTCTATGAGCAATGCCATCACTAAAGTAATTTAATTTATTAACCTACGTATAGATAACTATATCCTGCAGACCACTATGCCCCTATCAATAGATATGTTAAAAATAGATACTGAGAAAGTCGCTCAAAAGATAGTGAATGGGATAAGGGAATATATGGGCAAAGTCGGTGTCAAGAAGGCTGTTATTGGTGTTAGCGGTGGTGTAGATAGTTCTACCGTACTAGCATTAGCCGTAAAGGCATTAGGATCTAATAACGTAACCGCTTTGATAATGCCCGATCCCGAAGCGACACCGAGGGAGGACATAGAGGATGCTATATCCATAGTCAAGAAGTTCAACGTAAATATGGAATACATAGAAATAGGAAAGATATATCGTGCCTATACTGAGTCGATTCCCTTCTTTGATCCCAATGCGAGGAAGGCAAATGGCAATTTAAAAGCGAGGATAAGGATGTGCCTTCTATATTATTATGCAAACACCCATAACGCATTAGTCCTTGGCACTGGTGATAGAAGTGAAATACTAATAGGTTACTTCACTAAGTACGGTGATGGAGGCGTGGATTTACTTCCAATAGGTGATTTGTATAAGACTCAGGTACGTCAGTTAGCATTGAGCTTAGGAGTTCCGAAGAATATCGCATATAAGCCAAGTAGTCCAAGGCTATGGCCTGGACATATGGCGGAAGAAGAGCTTGGATTAAGTTATAATGAAATAGACATAATACTCTTCGCCTTCTACGACTTAGGCATGGATCTAGAGGCTATCGCGAGGGAATCTGGGATCCCATTGGATAAAGTTAGAAGAGTTATGGATATGGTGCGCAATAGTGAGCATAAACGAAGAGTACCGCCAATAATAAAAGTTAGATAAACCTAGTTAGTTCAACCGAAGTCTCCTCCTTTATTTTAACTTTAGGTAGCTTATCTGTAGCATCTATAACTCCAATGGGTTTCCTAACTATAAACCCAAGCTCTACTAGTTTATACATTACCTCTCGCGGATTTTTAACTCCTAATGATTCAAGGTCTAGGAGAAAACGTAGCTCCCCCACACTATGGTACCTATTAAGATATATTATCGCCTTACGTACGTCTTCTTCGTATTCCTCAAGTTTGGCAACTGGTTCTTCTCTTACCTTTACTACCTTTAATTCCTGTTTACTCTTTTCTTCACTCTTTACCTCCTCTTTTCTCTCCTCCTTAGCGCCAACTTCCACCTCTAATTCTTCTTCCTCACTCCATTTGAAGAGTGGACTTATCCTACTGAGACGTGATGTCCTTCTCCTCTCTTTAGGAGAAGTTCTTACGGCCTTTGTTTTTGTTATTGTCTTTAATTTACTTATTCCTCCTGTGAGCACCCCCTGATCTTCAATAGGCACTTCAGGTGATGTAACTCCTTCGGGCATGGGTAATGCTAATTCGTCTTTATCCACTTCCTTAAATTCTCCGAGAGGTTTTAACTCACCTTTGGTTACAAGGTCATTGACTATTACAGAAAGGGTTATCAACCCTATATTATTCTCCTCTGCCCACTTTTTCATATCCTCTAGTAAGACCTTCCCCTTACTTTTTACGTACTCTTTGAACTTATTGACAAGTGTTTCGTAGGTATTCATTCTCGTCTCAGTATTAGATAGTAATTCTAAGTGTGTTAAATCTATCCCTTTCTTTTTGCCTCATCTATTGCCTCCTCTAGCATTCTTTTGGCCTCATTAACTATTGTGTTAAGTTTTGCCTCTTCCTCTGCCTCGGCATATATTCTAAATATCGGCTCAGTACCGCTGGGCCTGATGAGAACCCACGCCTTCTTATCATACCATATTTTAACTCCATCTATATACTCGGCACTCAACTCCTTGGTCATATCCCTTAAAATCTCAACTACTTTCTCCTTTAGCTCATTGGGACAGGGATATCTTAGCTTAGCCTGATGATATGTTGGTAGCTTTGACATTAGTTTAGATAATTGCTCCCCAGTTTGCGCCAATATGTCAAGTATTAGCGCAGTAGTCATAGTTCCATCTCTTACTGGATGGTGAGGCCCGAAGAACACCCCTCCGTTTTCCTCAACTCCTAATGGTGCATTTAGCTCCATCATCTTACGCGATACGTAAATGCTCCCAACCTTTGTGTATACAACTTTACCTCCATGCTTCTTAGCTACTTCCTCTATTATAACCGATGAGCTAACGGGTGTTACTACTACCTCCCCTGGATGCGTGCTTAAATAATAATCAACTATAAGAGCACCACTCTTATCTCCCCAATATATAGTGCCTCGCTCATCTACAAATAATGCCCTATCACCATCTCCATCATGAGCAACACCAAAGTCAGCTCCAGATGAAATTACAGCAGAGGCTAGGGCCTCTAAATTATCTAACCTCGGTTCCGGTTCCCTTCCAGGAAAATCTCCATCTAAGTTTCCATTTATCGTAAGTGCCTTACAGTTCAGTTCTCTTAATAATCTAGGTGTAGTTAGGCTACCAACACTGTTAATAGGATCCACTACTACCGTAAACTTTCTTCTCCTTATTTCATCGACGTCGATATGCCTCATTACAGCTCTTATGTAGGTATCTATGTACTCTTCGTTACTACAGGTAATGTACTTGCCCACGTTCCTCCAGTTAACTAGTGAGAACTTCTGTTTAAAGTATATCTCTTCAACTTTCTTCTCACGCTCTCTATCTATCTCCACTCCATCATTTGCCATTACCTTAATACCATTATATTCAGGTGGATTATGAGATGCTGTGATCATTACTCCAAAGTCAAACCCCATATTCTTTACTGAGAACTGCAATGCTGGTGTTGTTATTAATCCTACATCCCATACATCACATCCTGTAGCCATTAATCCGCTGGCTATTGCTCGCGCTACTATATCGCCTGTTTTACGTACATCTCTTCCAAGAAGGCACTTCCCTCCTTTAAAGAACGTTCCTATGGCCATACCGATACGCACTATATCATCAACGTTAAGTTCCTCCCCTAGGATAAACCTTATTCCATTTGTTCCAAAGAGCCTTTTCATGAAATGGCGCCTCCCTTCAGACGTATGTTTAGATAAAGCGAGGTAATATTAAAATGACTCCTTGATATAACTTTTATTACGAGGCAATAGTTAATGGAGGAAAACGTCATTAGGAAAATACTTGAAGCCGTTAAGAAAGCATCGCGTGAAGAGGAGCGTATTCAAATAGTTCTCAAAGGCCAGTATCTTGAGGCTTATGAGCTTTTAAAGGACTCTGAAGCAGCTGGACTTACCCCTGCTATAATTGGTCCTCCAGGTGTTGGAAAGACTCTGATATGTAGGTATTACGCCATGATGACAGGCAGACCGTTCTTCTGGGTTACACTAGATGAAGGAACTAAACCTTCTCATTTAATAGGCTCATTTAATCCAGCCGTAGTGCTCGAAAAAGGCTTTACTATAGAGGCATTCGAGCCAGGCCCTCTTACATTAGCGATGGTATTGGGTGGAGTCTTTGTAGCTAATGAGCTCAATAGAGCAAGTGAATACGTACAGAATGTCTTCTTAGAGCCGCTAGAGGAGCGATCCTATTATATACCTCATATAGGAAGGATAAAAGCTGAATCCTCCTTCTTCTTTATAGCTAGCATGAATCCTTCCGAGCTAGCTGGTGTTCATAGAATAAGCGAGGCATTAAGAGATAGAATCCAAGTATGGATAACGCTTACCTATCCCGATAGGGAGACAGAACTTGAGATAGTTCGCCTACATTGTAAGGAGTACTATATACCAAACGATGTTCTAGAGAAGATATATGATATCGTTTCAAGAACTCGTAGTCATTCAGCAATTGAGAAACCAGCATCGATAAGGGCAACAATATCAATAGCGAAGCTTACTGCTGAGTACTTAAAGAGAGAGGGATCTATTAGCGATGAGGAGCTAGCTAAAATAGCTAAGCACGTACTAATAGGATCGATAAAGACTAGGCCTGGCGTGAAGCGAGAAGAAGTAGTAAAATCGATAATCGAAGACGTTCTTAAAACAAAGGAGGTGGTCATTTGAAGAACTTAAGCATAGAGGAGTTCTCGATAGAGTTCGTAAGGCGGCTTAGATCACATTGTGAGGTAAATCGCTTAAAGCCATCCGTTAGGCAGACAATAGCATTAACCAAATTATTAAATGCTATGTTAAAGAGAAAGGGCAGTCTGCAGGTTGATGACTATGTGAGAGCTGCTCTTGCGATTACTCCTCCTGAGCTTAAGGATACTGCCTTGTTAGTTCTTCAGGAGCTCTTCGGTTATGTTCATCGTAAATACAGTCGTCAGCCTATTCCTCTCCTCCCTCTTTTTCCCGTTCTCTTTCGAAATAGAATACTTCCCCTATTCGAACTCCTTGATGAAAAGGCTAGGCGTATATTATCGAAAGTAATCTCAGGAAATCCAAGCGCACTTGAAGATTACCGTAATCTAGCTATGGAAGATCCAGTTAAGGCTGCAAGAGTATACCATAGACTAAAGACATTAAACATCCCCTCTAACGTAAAGCGAGAATACGCTACTACGCTTTCTGAAAGCATAAAAACTCTTTCTCAATTTAGTGAAGTAGTAAGGATAGTCAAGGTACTTCCTTCTGATATAAATAGAATACTGCAGGATGCATATGAGAAGTATAGCCTTAGTGAAGCCTATAGGTTAGCCGACAGAATCGATAGCATACTAAATTCAAACATGCGCGAGCTCATAGTTAAATACTATTGGAATAGGTCAAGACACGATGGCAGGACGTTCCCATTTGAGGAAGTAGCCTTATCTCCTGCGCCTGTTAAAGAGTGGAAGTTACTTCTTCAGGAAGCATTAAAACACGAAATTAATAAGGCCATGCAATCCAAAAATCCTCTACAGAAGCTAAAGGATCTTGAGAGACAGATTAAAAATTACATAGACATGTATGACGAGAAATGGTGTGTAAAACCGCTAAAGAAATGTTTAAGTATAGTTAGAAAGCATATAAAAGAGCTTTCTAGAGGTCAAGAACAGAAGTCACGCACTCTACTTAGCCTCTTTAAGAGGAGGCCTAAGATGAAACCAGATCAAATAGCTAACATGAATTATGATGAAGCATACAAACTATTAGGTCAATATGATGTGAACTATGATGAACTTCTTAGACAAGCCCTCCAAAGGGAAAATTATGAAGTCATTGCAGCTATGGCTCATAGAGATCTAGCTAGAACCGTAAAAGCTGCTAAGAGATATGGTGTCCTTCCTCAAGTACTTAAGTGTCTTACTGCAGGTCCTGGTGAGAACTTATTAAAGGAGTGGTATAGATCTCGTAGACGACTAAGCCCCCCTCTTAGATACCTAGTGAAGAATTACGTTAAAGAGGTCCTAATAAAGCTAAGTAGATCCTATACGATCTCTAATCTAGGCGGTCTTGAGGGAGGATTCCTCCCAAGCTATACTCTCAGACCTTATGAACCAGGAGAAGATCCATCTCTTGTAGATGTAGAGGAATCGCTAGATAACATAATATCCCAAGGAAAGATTCCGAAGTATATACGCTATGAGGATCTTCTTACCTTAAGTGAGGAGAAGGGAAAGGCTGCTATCATAATGTTAAATGACATAAGCGGAAGTATGGCCGGGGAGAAGGAGTTCTACATGAGCCTATGTAGTATGATGCTACTCTATGCCTTTAGGAATGAAGACCTCGGACTTGCCTTCTTCGAATCCAACACCTACGTGCTTAAGCGTATTGATGAAGATGCAGATATAGAAGATATTGCAGATGAATTACTTAGCGTTGAAGCGCTAGGCGGAACATGTATTACGGCCGCTCTTCTCTGGGCTCAAGAGCAATTCTCATTAAGTAGGGCTAAGAACAAGTTCTTAATAATCTTCTCTGATTGCGCATTCTACGATTATGAAAGCGCGCTTAAGCTTCTATCAAACTTACTGAAAACAGGAATTACCATATTCTCAATAGTCCCTGCATGGAGCTATGATGATCTTGTCGTGAAGACTATGATGAACATGAACATACAGGTGATATTTGTCAAAAGCCTAGATGAACTACCTTATGTAATCGCTGAGATAGTCAATGCAATATAATTCTCACTTAAAGCTTGGAAGTCCTTCTTAAGGAAGATACTTCCTTAGTATCATCCAGTTCACTATTAACATGATTAACATTATTATCAGGCTTATTATTGCGAGAAGCATACCATGAGGACCCCATGCTATCCCTATAGGTATGGGGAACGTTATTATGACTCCACTCGTAGTACCTGCTGAAGCTGAGAGCACAGCTGCTAATGATACAAGGAGCATGCCTACTAATATTAGCGTAAAGCCAGTTAGGAATAGCTTAGTATTCATTAAACTGCCCCTACTATGAAGAGCACTCCTAGGCCTTATATAGCTTCTATATTCATCGTTGAATTTGAACTCATTGTTCCAATCCCTTTCCTCTCTCATTTCTC
>QMSL01000078.1 GCA_003649665.1 Thermoprotei archaeon
TAAACATGTTGATGTTTAATGTTTTCGTCCTTAAATCTTAAATAGGATGTTGATTCAATATCTTGAACTGGGATATATAACACAGTTTAGAACTAATGAAGTACTACTGAAGAAGTAAAGGGATAAGCATCGTTTAGCGAAATAAGGCACCAGCAAATCAGCGAACTACAGGAGGGAGGAGGATTATGTTAAAGAGAAGAGGTGGAATGAGCGCATTGTTTGCTACGTTCATAAGTATTCTAGGGAATCCAGGAGTAAGAGTTCTACTAAGACTTGCCTGTAAAGAAGTTTCGTGTATGTATGGTAATAAGGAGAGAAAGGAGTCAATATTATATCATACGCTATCGCTATTAGCTTCAGATAATGTAACATGTCCAATAGGCGTTCGTTTTCTCTCTGAGATAATCAATGGACTGATAAGGACAGGCGTGGCCATCATGGGCGGTGATATAAAGGAAGTTAAGAGAAGTCTTAAAGACCCGGCATTACGGCGCGGAGTAGCGCTCGTGTTTAGAGGCATAGCACATTATGGAATTACTGTTCCCCAGAAATTGCCAGCACCATTTCTGATAGTATGGAACTTTACGAATATGTGTAATCTTAAGTGTAAGCACTGTTATCAAAGAGCAGAAAAGCCCCTTCCAGACGAGCTTACATTAGAGGAGAAGTTGAGAATAGTAGACGAATTAGATAAGGCAGGGGTTGCGGCAGTAGCGTTAAGTGGAGGAGAGCCGACAATACATCCTCACTTCTTACAAATAGTTAAAGCGTTATCGGAGAGGGAGATCTACGTCGCTGTAGCAACGAACGGATGGAAGTTCGCAGATTATGACTTTCTAAGAAGAGCAAAGGAGGCAGGGTTAAGGTATGTTGAGGTATCAGTTGATAGCGCTAATCCTAAGCGTCATGACTGGTTTAGAGGAGTTGATGGCTCTTGGGAGAGAGCTGTAAAGGCGTTAGAAAATGCTGTTAAACTAGATATGTCCCATGCAATGGCCGTTACTATAACGAAGTTTAACTTAAATGAAGTCAAAGATATACTTGACCTAGCAGAGAGTATAGGAGTAAGGAGAGTAGTGTTCTTTAACTTCATTCCCGTTGGTAGAGGAGTAGCTATAACGAATCTCGATCTTGATCCTGTGGAGAGGGAGAAATTCTTACGTAAAGCGTATAAGGAGATGAAGCGGAGAGGTCTAGAGATAGAGGTCACTGCTCCACAATATAGTCGTGTTGTATTACAACTTAGTGGTAAGAGAGAGATATCGCCAACACATTTTTATACAGGCGCAGATCCAGCCATACGAGCACTAGCTCAGTTCATTGGAGGATGTGGAGCCGGAAGAATATATGCCGGCATACAGCCTAACGGCGATTTAATACCATGCGTATTTATGCCTATAAAAGTAGGCAACTTGAGGGAGAGCAGATTTATAGAATTATGGAATAACGCATTGCTTCTAAGGAAACTAAGGAATCGCGATAATCTATGGGGCTTTTGCAAGGTATGTCCTTATAGAAATATATGCGGAGGATGTAGAGCAAGGGCATATTCTTACTTCGGAGATCCATTAGGACCCGATCCTGGATGCATATATAACATGAAGTATTGGAACGAGATTCTTAAAGCTCAAGAGAAGGAAATAGAGGCCATTTAACTCAATTTATAGTTTAGGAGTAAAGAATACCCAAGGCCTTCTTCGAATTACCTCATACCCTAACCGTCTGTACACCTTGATCGCAGGCTCATTTCCATCCATTACATGTAATGATGCAATAGCTCCTGAAAGTAGAGCGTCCCTTGTTATAGCCGAGGTCACTACTTTGGCAAAGCCTTGTCCCCTATATTCAGGATGAGTGAAGACGCTACCAATCATCCACACTTCAGGGAGACGAAGATACGCGCATGCCATTGATACAAGAGTGTCATTCTTAAAGACACCATAATATCGTTGTTTCTTAAGATACTCATGAGCTTTATCATGATCAAGATGTATTCCGGATATTCTCTTAAGTTCTATGAAAGCACTTAAATGCTGATCATTATCGGGACTTAATCTTACTGCATCATTCGGTCTATATGGATTGAATTTATCCTCCCTAACTATCATGTCAAGAAAGTACTTTATTTCAATGTTGCCTTACCTTTCAGAAACTCAATGATGATAGGAAGCATTCCCTCGTTATAGACTTGTATAATTGACTCTTCAGATAACGGGATGTGTTTTATAAGATGTGTTGCTATGCTACTTTCATATCCCCATATGTGTATGCCCAGCTTCACGCCGCCTCTCCATATGAGCATATACCCCTTAATATCGTTATTATCAATTACCATATATACGGAGGTTCTATCAAACTCGTACATAAGATCGTACATCAGATATACATGAGTAATAGGATCTTTTATGTAGAGAGATGATATTTTGCGTAATGTTGCTAACCCCAGCTCCTCGATACTTACTACATTGACCACATCACTTTACCTATCCGGCTCACCTGATATAAAATTTATATTCTCGAGTAAAGGAGTATGGATTTGAATGAGATTAGTATTTGGTCCAGTACCTTCAAGAAGATTAGGGACGTCATTGGGAATTAATAACATTCCATATAAATTCTGCACTTACTCATGCATATATTGTCAACTTGGGCTTACGAGGAATAAGATTATCAATAGGAGAGCATTTTATGACCCAGAGGAGATAGCCAAGGAAGTTGCAAGCGTAATCAGTAGCAATGTTAAGGTAGATTACATATCCTTCGTCCCTGATGGAGAGCCAACATTAGACATAAACTTAGGCAAAGCTATAACTACAATTTAAAGGAGGATAACGAAGATTCCTGTTGCCATTCTAACTAATGCTTCATTGCTTTGGAGAGAAGATGTTAGATTAGACCTCTCATACGCAGATTTAGTCTCAATAAAAGTTGACTCAGTAATCGACAGCATATGGAGGAAAATCAATAGACCCCATGTTGACTTAAAGCTGGATGAGGTACTTAGTGGAATTAAAGCGTTTGCTATGGAATTTAAGGGTACTCTGATAAGTGAGACAATGTTAGTAAGGAAGGTAAATGTAAGGAAAGAGAACTTAGAGGAGATAGCAAGTTACTTAAAGGAGATAGGTGTAAAGAAAGCCTTTCTCCTAATTCCTACAAGACCTCCTGCTGAGAAATGGGTCCTTCCACCACATTATGAGGATATGTATAAAGCATATGTTATATTTAAGGATATACTAGGAGAGGAAAGAGTTGAGCTCTTAAGTAAACCAGAGCGACCTGATTTTCAGATTGTAGGATCTCCTGAAGAGTACATAGTTAAGACTGTAGAAGTTCATCCAATGCGATATGAACATGCTATTCAGGCTTTATCAAGACGTGTTAGAAACCCTGAACAACTAATTATGAAATTAATTGAAGAAGGGAAGGTCAAGTTAATCAGATATGCAGGAACCACCTTCTTAATTAGGCCTGAACGCTAAGGAATCACGATACTTTACTAAGGGCAAAGTAAGTTTTATTAGATCACCTAATAACATTCTTATCTCGAGGCACCTGTGACGCTCCCGCTTTGGGAGAAGAATGATCAGGTGCGGGACGTATTCACCGCGCGCCCTCACACTTACTAGGTAATGTAAGATGATAGAGGCCCTCCCTATCTGACTGATGATGAAAAAGGCCTCTCGTGATGATAAACGAGCCCTATTCGCGAGCTACTTCCTTATTGGAAAGAGCTCTAAAGCGTTCTCCCTTAGGATCCGGCGTGCTACATATTTTGCCTCGTCTAATGTCATATCGCCTGAATCTATTTTTTCAGTAAGCACTTTAATCACATTTTCTCTAGCAATTTTAGCATGACCATAGGCACCCTCAACAAATACGTAGTCGCCTCCAAATGCTAGTATCTTATTTACGGGAAGTAAATCAAGCCATTCAGACAATATGCGTCTTGCAGCGTCAGGAGATATAGCATGTAGCCAACATAAGTCAAGATATACGTTTGGAAATTGCTTTGCTAATGCACCAAGTTCACGAGAAAATGGGTACCCGGCATGGAATATGTCAAATTTAGTGTTCTTATGTTCTCGTAACAACTCTATTAATAGGAGGGGATTTGAGTTTCTTAGATCATTCCAAACGCCTTCCTGTAATCCAGTATGAATCTGAATTGGAAGTCCTAATTCCCCAGCAATAGTGGCTAAGTAATGCATCATGAAATCCTGAAGTGGCTTTACTTCCTCAAAACTGAGATGAGAACTCTCTCTAGCTATTAGCTTATTGAATATCATCTCGGCCTCTTTAAAGTCCACATTCTCATACAAAAGGGTCCTGTTATACGCCAGGCCTGTCTTAATACCAACAATAGAGCCCTTTACGCGCTCAACGGAAGTCCTTAAAGCCTTTATCATATCTCTTAAGCTTTTGATTTCCACGCCTACCTTCTTACTTAGTCGTTTTATATCATCGCGAGAGTGAACATATATGAAGTCATCAAAGCGTAGGACAGGTGCGAACAACTCTCTATCTACATCAGTCTTAGAAACATCTACAATGCATAACTCGATATTTGCCCTATCTTTGAGTATGTATTTGTAAAAGCCTTTTCTACACATCTCTTTCATTTTCCCTGCAACTCTCTTGATAGATTCGAACGTTATCTCCTCCTCACCATAGATATCGCGTAGAATTATCCTTATAACTCTTGCATAGCCTGTATTCCTGGATAACTCCCAGAACTTTACGAAGTCACTCCATTTCTCATCAAGGGGAATCGATGGATCTCTTAGTTTCTCAAGGGTTTTGGGATCAATACCAGAGATTAAGAAATCCGTAGACAGGTAATGTGATAGGAATATTGATATTGGGTCATGTGGACCCTGAATCCTTGCGTTTTCATCTTGTATATGTTCATGAGTATCTATTATTGGAAGCGAATACACGAAACGTGCTATCTCTTCACTCATGATATGTAATATGTATCGAACCGTAGATAAGCATGTACGCTAAGGTATTATGCTTCAAGATGAGATTATAGTATATTTGGTCATGCTTAATGTGAGGATAAAGATTAAAGGTGATAACGTTAGATTATCCTAACGTGATTGTGTTAAGACGTTAATGAAGGGATTGGATAACCTAAAATTAAGAGAATTCTATGAGGGTTAAATTATTAAGTTCGTGTGACGTATGGTTGGAGGGTATAGATACCTGGGTGAGTTAACTTGAGTGGAGAGGCACCAGATGATCTGATATGGTTGATTACATCAAGGTGTAATTTAGCATGTAAGCATTGTTATGCTTACTTATATAGAAAGGAGGAGGAACTTAACACACGAGATGTTATCAAGATTATAGAAGATGCTGCAAATGCTGGTGTTGAGCGCATTCACTATACGGGTGGAGAGCCGTTAATACGAGAGGATATATTTGATGTCCTCAGACACACACTTGACTTAGGACTTTCGACTAGCATATTTACTAACGCAACAATGGTTAATGAAAGGATAGCTAATGAACTTGCAAAACTTGATGTTGTCGTATATACGAGTATGGACGGTTACTCTAAGGAGACATATGAGAGCATTAGAGGAATTAACACTTGGGATAGATTCATTCGAGGTCTTAAAGCGCTCATTAACTCCGGTGTCTATGTACACGTAAATATATCGGTTACTGAGACCAACTGGGAGTACGTTGGCAAGACTATAAGAAAGGCGTTGGAGTTTGGAGCGAGCTCTATTTCGATAATACCCGCTATGCCCTCTGGAAGAGCATTATCTAATGGCATTTACGTAAGGGCTAAGCACTTCCTTCAAGCACTTAAGGAAGCGACTAAAGTAGCTAGGGAGATGGGGATAATACTATGGGTATGGTGTGCACCGTTTGTACCTATTGTTGAGAGGTCTCCATATATAAGATGTGGTAACTGCAGATATTGGGATGTAATGGATATAACACCATCAGGGAGGGTTATATTATGCGATGTCTTAAATTATGAGATATGCGACATTAAGAAATTAGGAATAAAAGGAGCATGGAAAGTACTTAAGGAACATCCATTAGTGCAAAGGATAATGTCACCAAGATTAAGATATCCATGTAGTGATTGCCCCTTAAGTGATTATTGTAAGGGTGGATGTTATGCACGTGCGCAGATAATCTCTGGTTCTATTGAGGCTCCTGATCCATTATGCCCAATAGTCTCCGGGCACGTCAGGATAGAAGAACTTTAATAAAAGTCAAGTAATGTAGGAATTACCTCTTCTCATTTTCATTTAATGTCTCAGGCATACTTAACACTAGAGGGAGTCTAACGATAGAGTCTACTACCACGAGCATCACAAAAGGAGCCGAGGGAGAGACTAATGTCCATAACAGTCCTCCTATGAGCGAAGCAGGAGCTCTAGCAAGCCCTCTTAACATGCCAATAATACCACTCCATATCCCTCTAAATGAGCTTTCTACAAGCTCCATTCTAAGTGAGGACCACGCGCTCATAGCACCCCAGGCTATACCTCTAAGCGCAGCAACTAATAATAGATAGTTCTTATTAGGAGCAAGAATGAGAAGCAACATTGAGGCATATAGGAAGGGACGGA
>QMSL01000079.1 GCA_003649665.1 Thermoprotei archaeon
CCTTTCGAGCTCACCTTCCCCAAGCCTTTACTTCTCATGCGTAGAAAAATAAGGTCAGAGGGAGAAAATAAATTTTAATGCTCCGTTTAATCACGATGATATTTTAATCACAGATATCTCGTCGGCTTTATGACCGAGAGGTCATCGCTGAGAGAAGCGCTATTCACTCTTTGACTTTTCTTTTAAGAAAAATACCTCCTTCATAAACTGACCTAATGAATTTCTGCAGAGGAGTATTACCTAATACAGCACACCGCTATCTTATTGTATTACGAAAGATCATATCATGGTGCGAAATGTGGGATAAAATATCTTATTCCACATTTCTGTTCCCTCTAGCCTTAAGCAGCAAAATAGCGGCTAAGAATCTCAAACGAACTTTACCTTAAAACGTGCTAGGTAAACCTATTGAAAAGGCTCCCTTCCAGAGGATCGTATGAAGGAGGTCTTAGCAATGGTATTTAAGACTACCGGAGTTCTCTATCATAATAGCGTATCCCATTATAGGATACGTATTTAAGGTACTTATGTGCCGATGTTAGGTATTTTAGGATTGCCTTCTTGTTATTTGCAATTTATGAGCTAGTGTTCGTACCTTATGTACTATCCTACTTTGAGCTAGACGTGTCCAGTTCTAGGGAGGATAAGACAAAGGATACTAACTTGAAGGGTGTATGGAACTGATATAGCCTTTACATAGCAGCAGACGTGTTTCTACCCTAATGTGGAGTCTTACGTCAGGTTTAGCAGTAGCTTATTTCGTTTTAAAGAGGCTTAGGGACAATATGTTTCGCGTATATTACGAGGATTAGAGATGCATTAGTCTTCGCTCTATGTATAATGATTAGGGAGGAGGCACCCGATATGTCTGTTATTCTATCCTCGATTCATATAGACATACCTATTATGAGTTCATTTGTAGTAGGGTTATTATCGTATGTGGATCCATGCATGTCGCATGTCGTCTCTCCTGCTTTTAACCATGACGATTCCTATATATCATGTTACCTCGAAACGTGCTAGTATGAGGAGTTAAGTCCCTGAATTCTTCTTTGAATCATAGATGGATCATGTATGGCTTAAGGAAGGAACTATTATATACTCAGGTGAATTCAGTGACATTGGTTGTAAGAAAGCTTAATGAGAAGAGGCTGAGGGAATTTAAGGCGAGGCTATTAGGAGAGGTTTTGCCCTTTCTCAAGCAATTGAGAGGGCAGGAGGGGAGATTATGAGTTTTTATGGTTTGAGAGCTGCCTAGGGAATATTGGAGAATCTATAGAACTCTTGCTGGAAGCGTTCTCGATATCTATTAGGACGATAATAACTACTGTACCATACTTCTATAACTGTACGGTATGAATTATGAATTAGTATTTATTATGAGAAGGATTGCTTTCCTAAGGTATGTGACGTTATGAATAATTATCGCTTTATTTTCATGTATGGATTCAGCTTCTAAGTTTCTAGAGGCGCACCATTGAGTAATTCTCTTGAACTAATTAATGGATTCTAATCCATTGATTGCTAAGGAACCCCTTGTATGCAAAACGTTTTTATTTCTGCGAGTAATTCCATCACCTATGACTCCTTCGATAAGACCTTTCCACGATTTAGTCTCTGCTTATACTCAAGGTCATTTATCTTAAAGATGGAGATTAACTTATTGAATTACAATGTCATGTTAATCGGTAGAGAAATATCGCTAATGATATAGTTAATGGGGGGTGTACTGGAAAAAGAATCAAAAGTGCAAGTTCGTTATTTATGAACGATACGGTAAGAGGTATGTATCAACTAAGGACGCATATTAGTACAGTTATGACAGTATAAATTGAATAGTGTATCTCCATTTAGCTAAGCCTCTGAATGTCATAGACCATCACTACATGAGGAGTTAGGATGGAGACCTGAATACCTAACTATGAAAGAAAAATACTAAGATATTGATATTAGAGTTTAATTATAGTTAGAAAAAAGGATTATTAACAGTTCGCTAAGAAGCTCCAGGTTTTCTACGTAAGACTACTATTATGAGAGCTAGTAGGATTATAGTCTCTACTACAACTACGGCTATTAAGGCGTTCACCTTGCTATTCAAGCCTGAGAGCTCCTCTACTTTTGCACTAAGACCACTTAATGCATTTACTGTAGACTTGAGAGAGCTTATATCACTACTAAGACTGGATATTCTGCCTGAAAGATCCATTACTGTAGACTCTACCTTAGATAAGCGCTGGTTTAAGTCACTTACAGTCATATTTAACCTTTCTAAGAATGACTTTGTCTCGAGCGCCTTGATAGTATTAGATAGGTCCTCTAGGAACTTTGATGTTGGGAACTGTAAATCTTTTATCCAGCTTGGTATTGTTGGAGTCTCTCCTTTTGGTGCTATGCACCAGTACACGGGTATACTATCGCAGGTTCCTCCCCATAGGCTTGCTGTGGAGAACCAAACCCTATTCTCATCATTTGGCCAGCCAACCCAGTAATCCTCAGAGTATTCATACCAGACAGCTCCGTAGAATAATGGTATTGCAGGTAAGTCCTTTAGTGCTATCTCTTCTAACTTACTGTATATCCTTGCGAGCTCGGTCTCGTTAGTCGTAGCGGCCGCTTTATCTAGCAATTTCGCCACTTCAGGGTTATGATATCGTTCATAATCACCACTTGGATAGACCTGTCCTACAGGGCCAGTTAACCTATCATCCATGACTACTCTAAATACGTTCCATGGGTGGTCGAAACCTGGATCTGCAGTCCACATTAACACCATATCAAACTTTCCAGTAATGATGTTCTGCCACCATACAGTATAGTCCGGGAAGTATGTGGATACATCAATTCCTATTTTCTTTAAATTATCTGCTATTAGCTTACAGGCCATCATCCAGTCCGTCCATCCATAAGGTACGCTAATAGTGAATGGTCCTAGTTTAGTACCATCAGGCATTTCCCTTATGCCATCTCCATCTCTATCAATAATATCAGCATCATCAAGAATCTTCTTTGCCATTTCTAAGTTATAGTCATAACCGTACTTCTTGACCAAGGTCTCGTTTATCCACTTGGCATATGTTGGATATATATGTACTATTAATGTAGGTGAAGCTCTTACGCTGTAGTTGAAGTAAGCTTTGCTAATTATATCATCATAAGGTATAGCGTATGCTATTGCCCTTCTTACAGTAGTATCGTTTAATGGATACTTTGCATAGGTAATGAGTAGTACTATTGGACCGCCTAATAAGAAGTATGGTGGCTCCTTAAAGTAAGTGCCTCTAGCTAAGTGCTTCTTGGTCCAGTACTCCCATATTGCAGGATAGAAGTCAGTGGAAGCATCATGTTTTCCTTCTTCGAATGCTAATGCAGATGCAGTATTATCTTTATATTCTATCCTTCCGATGTACTTCGGCCTTGGTAGTCCAAATATGTCCTTACCCCACCAGTTATCTACTCTCTCAAAAATCCAGTGGTCTGCAGCCCACATCATAAGCCTATATGGTCCACAACCGATAATTTTACTGGGATCGTCATCTTTGAACTCAGTTATTTTTGCACCTAGCTTAGCTTCTAACTTTTCGAATCTATGCTTTGGTAGGATAAATACAGAATGTAACGCAGCGAATAGTTGGAAGTAGTTTATCTTCTTCAATACGAATCTAACAGTCCTGGGACCAACTACTTCCACTTTATCTAGATAATCCCAATAACCACTCCACGTTGTAGTATATTTCTTGCCTAAATCGAACGTATACTTTACGTCCTCTGCTGTAACTGGCTCACCGTCCCACCATGTAGCCTCAGGTCTTATATACACGTCTAGCGTCTTCTCATTGACCCATTTATAGCCCGATGCCAAGTATGGTATCCATACATTATCCCTTGAGTTATATAGAAATAGCGTACAGTACATCAGATGTACTCCCCAGGATATCTCTGGCAGAAGCGGATTCCATCCACTTGGAGCTGCAGCACCAGTACATTCGCCAATCCATACAATCTCGCTCCTTGGTATTGCTTGAGCAGAGGTATATGCTACTATAGAGAATGCTGGTAACAGTATAGTTAAAATGCAAAGCGACGTTAAGATAATCCGCAAATTAAAATTTTGGGCTAGCATCATTCACATATATAAAACTGACAATATTTAAGCATTTTCTAAAGGGAATTTACATTGGTTTCATAAATACTAAGGGGTATGAGGATAGTTAAGAAATTGTGATATCCTTGTAACGTATTGATCTCTAAGTTCTTTTCTTATTCGTGTTAATATAAGCACAATAATTAGTAGTGTAACTATGAGTAAGAATAGAGTGTACTTAAATTCAAATCGCCAGGTATATCCATGTGCAATATAGTAAACCACACATATGAGCTCTAGTAGGAAAAGCCATAGGAGTATTGTTAGCAATTGTTTTTCCATCAAGTAATAGCGTATGTTCATCACCTTAAGCGAAATCACTCCATTTCTTATAGAGTAAGGGGACACTTTCTACAAGAGCCTTTGTATATTCGTGCTGAGGATGCGATATTATTTCATCTGGCGTGCCGGTCTCTATTATACGTCCTTTATACATTATTAGTATGCGATCACTTATGTAGTATGCTAGGCCTAAGTCATGAGTTATGAAGAGAATTGATGTTTTATATTCATTCCTAAGTTCGTTTAAGAGCTTTATCACTATTCCTCTACTACATGCATCTATCATACTTGTAGGTTCATCAGCAAGTATTAATTTAGGCTTTAAAAGATAGCAACGAGCGATCATTAACCTTTGTCTCTGTCCTCCACTTAACTCATGAGGATATTTATCTAAAACCTCTTCAGGATTTAGACCTACAGCCCTTAATGCATCACTAGCTAACCTATATTTCTCCTCATCGCTTAGATCTTCATTTATGAGGTTGAATACTTGGTATATAACTCTCCTTACCTTATATAATGGGTTATATGAAGCATAGGGATCTTGAAATATTCCCTGTACGTTTCTATAGTATTCCTTAAGAGTGGATCCCTTATAATCTCTCCATATGTCCTTACCTTCGAAGAGTACCTTACCACTTGTAGGTGGTAGTAATCTTAATATTATTTTAGCCGTAGTAGTTTTGCCGGAACCACTTTCACCAACTAAAGAGACTATTTCCCCGCTCTTTATCTCAAATGAAACGTTATTAACAGCATATATGTACCTTCTTTTGAGGAGCCCCATTGTAAATATCCTAGTCAAATTAACTACTTTTAACATTTATGGTTACCCCTCCTCCTGACTATATAAGTGACAGGCTACTAAGTGGCCAGGTTCTACAGTAATCATTTCTGGCTCCCTTATTTTACATATGCCTTTAACATAGGGACATCTTGGATGAAATCTGCAACCAGGTGGAGGATTAATCAACTCTGGCGGGTTACCTGGAATGTATGCAATCCCTCTCTTTCTAATTTCAGGTTCAGGCGTTACTACTGAATTAATTAGCGCCTTCGTATACGGATGTAATGGGTTGTATAGTATTTGATCCACGCTTCCGATTTCTACTAGCTTACCCGCGTACATAACGCCTATCCTATCAGCGATTTGCCTTAAAATTGCTATATCGTGAGTAATAAACATTATGCTACCTATTATACCGCCTTTCTTGAGATCTAGAAGCGTGCGAAGAATAGCTTTTTGTGTAACTACATCTAAAGCAGATGTGGGCTCATCAGCAATTAATAATTTAGGTTTAAGTAATGTCGCTATAGCTATGGCAACTCTCTGTTTCATACCACCGCTTAATTCGTGAGGATACATATTTAAGACGTATGGTGCTAACTTCACATCCTCAAAACGCTCCTGAGCAAGCTCCTGAACTTTTTCCTTATCACGTATACCTAAGCGATATGACGCTACATCATATATGAAGTCACCTATCTTCCTTACCGGAGGAAGAGCATTAAGTGCGCTTTGTGGTATCATAGAGACCAGCCTTCCCCATACATTTTTCCGAAGCTCCTCCATGCTAAGGTTTGTCAGGTCATGACCATTCATGATTATCTTTCCGCCTATTTTCCTTAAGGGAGGCGTAAAGTCCATCATGATACATCTAGCGAAAGTCGATTTACCACAGCCAGACTCGCCGACTATGCCTAAGACCTCGCCTTCTTTAATGTCCATTGTGATGTTATCCACAGCTTTAACTGCGATCTTCCCTCCTCGTAATATGTAATATGCTCTTAGATTTCTAACTTCCACTAATTTTTTCATCTTTACTCCTCCCTTAATCTTGGGTTAAAGTACTCATCAAGTGCAGTAGATAACATGAGTAAAGAGGAGGCGATAGCAACCAATATTACTCCAGGAGGTATAAACCACCACCATAATCCTCTACGAACTGCATCCATAGCCTCTGCCCAATATAGTATGATACCAAGCGATACGCCTTTGGTCACGCCAACACCTATCATGCTTAATCCAGCTTCTGAAAGCATAGCTCCTGCTAATAACA
>QMSL01000080.1 GCA_003649665.1 Thermoprotei archaeon
ATTTTTCTTAATTCCCTCACGTATTAAAAACGCTATGGCCTCTGATTTCGTTGAGAAGAACCCTGCCTCAACTAATATATTTATTAATTCCATCTCCCTCTTAGATACCCTCGTTGCTACGACGAATTCCCTTCTCTTATCCATTTCTTCCTCAGGAAGCATTACATCCTTGAGTAGGGATAAGGGAGGAATTGGTAATGGTGGTAAGGGCTCACCTTTCCTTGCGCTCCTAATAGCCCTTTCAAGCCATTTATCAATTTCATACTTCCATCTCTCTACAAGCTTTCTTAGGCTTTCTTCCAACTCACTCATATATTTTTCCTCATTTTTACAATCATAAAAAACGAATAAAACAATTTCGATGGCTCTTAAATACCTCGGTTCTGGCCACTTTCATCATCTCTATGCTTTCAGAAGGGTGTGTTTTCCTCATCCATTTAAGATAACTTACCTTAAAGCTAATATACGTTTCTTAAAATAGGGAAAACATGCCTACGTTTCATGATTTCCAAAAGACGCGATCGCTTTATAAGTGACCTTATGAAGATATAAGGGAGGGCATACCTTGAGCTCTGAATGGAACGTAGAAAATGAACATGATAATAGAGGCTTTGAAATGTTAAATAAATATATTGGGGCATTAGTTGAGGTACGTACTGCAGATGGCAAGGTGCTACAAGGCAGATTGATTGATTTTGACCCGGAATACTTTAATATTCTTCTAAGAGACGTAACTACATCTGATGGAAGAAGGGCGCCAGTTGCACTAATATCAGGAGCAGCAATATCGTACATACTCTTCATAGGCCCCCCTGAAAAGGAGGAGGAACTAGAGGAGAAGGTAATGAGGCTACTCATAAAGGATCCAGACCTAGATCCTGAGACCATAGCTAAATTATGTAATGCTAAGGTAGAACGAGTAAATGAGATAATACTTAAGTTAAGGAAGCGTGGCCTCCTTCCACGTTCACACGATAAGTAATACGACATTATGTTAGTTAATCTTAGCTTTAAGGTCTTTCTATAAAACACCTCTACTTCTGGATGCGTTTTAGGAGGCTTTGAATATCCTGCGATATATCTCCAAATAGATTCCGTAAGGGTGATGCTCATGCAATTCGTTTTTAAGAACGTGAATTTTTACGAGTAGCAGGTACTCCATGAGTATGTATGTGAAGCCTTAAAAGCAATTACAGTAAAGCTTAAATTAGGTAAGCGAACCTAGTGCTTATCTCTATGACGACATTCTGACATAATATCATGCACTTTAAAATATCTTAAAGATATGTTTTCAGCTAATGAGAGGTAGGCATACTAATAAAGATATCGCTTAGCTCTATTAAATTCTTAATAAGGAATTATTAGAGAGCAGATTTTAGAAACCACCCCACTCTACAACTTCACAACTGCCATACATTACGGAGGTTAGAATCGTGAACATAGGAATATTCCACTGGTCATTCCATACGCGGGGAGGAGGTGAAGTAGTAGCTTATTACTTAGCCAAGGCAGTTGGCGTGAAGACAATATACACGTTATTGAGTGAAGGCTACTTTAAAGATGTGAAAACTATAGACGTGATCGATTACCTACCAGGATGGGCTAAATTCATTACTAAGCTCCTTAGGGACAGAAGGTTATTTGAGATGTGGATCTGGAGCCTTATTGATGTAAGCGAAATAGAGGATTTCGACATCATCATAACGTCAGGTAACTGGACGAGAGCGATAATAACTCCTGAGCATACACTACACGTACACTATCTCCACTCCGTAAATAAGCAGATATGGTGCATATGGCACCATTATTGGAAGGTTGCAAAAAGGAACTTGCTGGCGTTCTCCCTCATAGAATTCTTAAGATGGATAGATCGTATGATAGATTCAAGAGTGGATTATTACTTAGTAAATTCCGAGCTTACAAGGAAGCGGCTTTGGAAGTATATGAAAAGATATGGCGAGATATTGTATCCTCCAATAGACATGGGGAAGTATAAGTTTAAGGAATATGGTGATTTCTTCCTTCATATAGGCAGATTTGATGTTGAAAAGCAGATCATGCCCGTTATAAAAGCATGCGAGAAGATGAATGTAAAATTAGTCTTAATTGGAGCTGAGGGAAATGATAAGGAGACTTTAAGGTACGTGAAGAAGAGCAGGAGCCCGAATGTAGAGTACTTAGGATATGTTAGTGATGAGGAGAAAATTGATCTATTAGCTAGTTGTAAAGCTGTCATATATAATCCTCTTGATGAGGACTTTGGAATAGTGCCTATAGAGGCATTGGCTAGCGGCAAGCCAGTAATAGTAAATCATACGGGCTACCCATCAATATTAATTAAGAGAACCGGCTTCGTAGAGGCACAGAGAGGCATACGTATCTATAGAGGGGGAATTATAACAAGAGGCGATGTATACACGATATGTAAGGCTATCAAGGTAATTGATAAATATAAATGGTCACCTGAGATAAGGAAGTTCGCAGAGCCGTTTGATTTCTCGATATTCAAGTCCAATTTAAAGATGTATTTAGAGACATGGAAGAAGGAATTCGATGAATTGCTTATCGCTAAGGAATTGGAATAAATTTTATTAAGTTAAGTTTTTAAGTTTACGGAATCAATTAAAGCTCTTAGTTATTATCTCGTGTATTACCCTACGCATATGTTCATTGGTAATCCCCTCCTTATGCTCTATATAATAATGGTTTGAATCATTCAGTTTAAATTCAGTATGTCCTTCTTCATCAACATAGATCTTACCTGGGCCTATAAGCTTGAACCATTTATCCCATTTAGGATGTACTAGTAGCGTCGCATAGGGATCCCATGATGGTCTATTGAATCTTGGATCACCAAACCATTTCCACTGCGCCTTTATAGGATATTCATCAGGCGCTTTATCGAATATGTCTCCAGTTAGGGTCTGTAAGGGCACTCTATAGTCAACAACTATGAGTGGCACAGTCTTAGGGAAGTTCTCGAATACGTATCTTGCTGCCTCTACGTCAGATCTTACATTATATTCACTATATTCAGCTACGTGTACATCTCCCGCCATAGCTATGTATTTGACAACCTTTCTCTCTATTAGCTCTATACCGGTTAACTCTGTTATCTCATCTCCCTCACTTTTCAATAAGTTCGCTATATTCGTCATAGGTCCTGCTGATATCAGAACAACTGACCTATCTGGTGCCATGGCTAATAAATACCTAAAGAGTCTGACTACGTCCTGACATAAATGCCAGGAAATCCTTGATCCAAACGCATCAAAACTCGCCTTAGCATGAGTTCTCGAGCTAAGATCCGGATCCTTATCAGACATTACTCCTATTGGAACTTCCCTTTTGAGAACATGCCTTACAGCATTGTCTACAGCAATAGGCCCCCAATAGCTAGTATCCGAGAGGCCTATTCCATATAATTCTATAAGGCCCTCCTTTTCAAGCCCGAAGAGTACTGCCAGACCAACGGTACCATCAAAATCTCCAGCTAAATCATTATCATATATTACGAGGGTCTTTCCCATGCTTGTAGCCCATCTAACCTGATAGCCTTAAATGATTTAAAGCTTTACTAATCGCATATTAGCTCTCTTATAGCTAATGTAATATACTATGTAATGATTCCGACTTTATGGAGGATTATGTAGCTGAAAGATCTTGTCTCATGAATAGCTTCCCTAACGTTGATAATGGAATTACCGAGTGAGGAGCTCTCTCTTGAGCTCCTAGTGGTGTTACTAATGCTAGCTTCGCTTTGTACCACATATCCTTTATGTTCTTCGCTCCTGCATACCCCATGGATGCCTTAAGGCCAGATATGAACTCAGCCATTACCTTGACAGCTGAACCACGGTATTTCACAAGAGCCTCTATACCCTCCTCTATACTCTTAGCCACTTTACTATATCTATCTGCCGCATACCTCTTTGCTTTTGCCGCCTTAGATGCCATACCCCGATAATATTTGAACTTAACTCCTGCTATCTCTATTATCGGCGAGGGGCTTTCATCACATCCCGCAAGGACATATCCAAGCATGACTGCTGAGGCTCCTACGGCAAATGCCTTAGCTGCATCGCCAGGCCATCTTATCCCTCCATCAGCTATTATTGGTACCTTAGCTTTCTCCTCAATTAATGCATCAGCTACCTGTCCTACAGCAAATAGTGTAGGAGCTAGAGCGCCTGTGATCTCAGCTGTGGTACATATACTACCAGAACCTATGCCCACTCTAAATCCATCAACCCTCTCTAATTTGCTTAGTATGTCCTTAACTGCACTCTTAGTACCGATATTTCCTATAATTACATCCGCTGAAAGCTTCTTCTCAAGCCTCTTCATGGCCTCTATGCACTTATCGTTATGGAAATGAGCAACATCTAGTACTAGTATATCAACGACTTTATCTAGACTTAATGCCCTCTTTTCATCAAATGGCGATATAGCGGCAGCACATAACAATCGACCATCTCTCCCTATAGCGGGCTCTCTGAATTTTCCCTTAAGGACTATCTCATCTATGGTTATAAGGCCTATGAGCTCTCCTTCCTCACTTATAACTGGAAGCTCTGTTAGGAATTTATCCCTCATTACATTTACTATATCCTCTATGCTGGTTCCGGTCTTTACGCATGGATAATCCTTTCTTATGATTTTACGAAGAGGTTCCTCCTCCCTTCTTAGGAAGGCATCAACTTTCGTAACTACGCCTATAAACGTTCCTTCCTTATCCGTTATGGGAACTATGTTAATACCATATCTCTCCATGATATCTATCGCTCTTTTCACTTGATCATCCATAGTGATATGTGGTACTACCTTGACGTCCATATCAGCCATTTTAACCAATCTTGCCATTTTAACTTGTTCCTCAATGCTACAGTTCCTATGAAGAACCCCTAGACCGCCCATTTTGGCCATTACTATAGCCATTTCGGCCTCAGTAACAGTATCCATAGGAGATGAGACTACAGGGATTCCTAGACGATAATTCTTAGTGACGTAAGTACTTACATCGACATCTTTAGGATCGACAGGAGAACGACCTGGAAGGATTACTACATCCCTAAAAGTAAGAGCTAATGGTGCCTCGGTTAGCTTCCTCATGAACATTATCTGTACCTCGGACTAACTTTGTGCAGTCTAATGGGATCGGAGAGATAAAAATTTTATCACATCCTAGCCCAATGATCCTTACTTGAAAATCGTAAAACTACTTTTTACCTTTTTGTTAGGCATTTCATTGCCTTAACTTTAATTCGGTCCCTAGTGGACTTAAATTGGTGAATCATTCCAATGAGGTCTCGAGAGCTAGTATACCGATTGTTTGAAGAAGGCTTAGCGCCAAGAGTTCCCCTTCATATAGAATCGGATAATAAGGATGAGGAATTCTATCTAGGCGATATCGTCGGCATTGGCGCTAAGATAAAGCCATGGCGAAGATTCTACGTAGATGGGGGTCCTTTTAGGAGGAGAGAAAAGCGTTTTCATGAGTGGATTGAGGGAATCGATTTAAGCGCATATGAGTGGCCTGAAATTAGCAACATACTAGAGGAAGCAGTGAATACCTTTGTGGAAAAAGCCCAAAAATATAAAGATGTAAAGTTCATAATGTTCAAGGTCTTGGGTCCTACTGAAACTGCAGAATCATTTTTCGCTCCTCCTACACGTAGCAGTAGCCAGATATTCCACATGTTTGGCTTTGCTATACTAGTTAGATTCAGACCTAAAGTCGCCTACGAACTCTATGATAGAATCTCAAGATACATTCTTGAACTGATCAAAGCCGGCACCGAAATAGACTTTGTTGATGCAATTAGAATAGCCGACGACGTAGCTGATTATAGAGGCCTATTGTATCCCAGATCATTCGTTACGGAGAAATACCTCTACTGGCATAAACTATTCGCAAATGCAATTCGAAAGGGAGGAAAAATACCCATAATACATTGTGATGGTAATCTAGTGAAGGCTAGCGTCTTCAAGGAATTAACCGAAATATATCGCGGCATACATCCACTAGACTTTAGACCTAAGTCAACACTTCATGACGCGCTTTTATGGATAGATCAAATCGTTGAAAGTAGGAATATGTGTAGGGAAGGTACAGTCTTCTTCACAGGTATCCCAATAGATCTAGTTTTTAACGATAGCGTAACAAGTGATGACTTAGGCAAGATTATAACTACTTTCCTAGAAAGACATGGCCCAAGGAACGTAGTACTAGCTACAACACATAGCCCATATCCGGGTAGGAGTTATAAGGAACCTTTAGCTAAGGCAAAGATAAGGACTATACAAAAAATAATCTCCTTTATATAGACGATTCTCATAATATTGCATTGGCAACCTTATGTATCCCCTCAATTATGCTATTAACATCCTCCTCCGTTAGGATAGGGTTCACATCTATATTCACAGCTCTGCCAAGTAGATC
>QMSL01000081.1 GCA_003649665.1 Thermoprotei archaeon
GGACTATTTGGGAAGAGCTTAGTAGAAAAGGCATGAAGGTTGGAGTCATAGGAGTACCGCCAACTTACCCGCCTAAGCCTATTAATGGATTTATGATAAGCGACTTCACGACGCCAGGGCCTGAGAAATCATATACTTGGCCTCCTTGGCTTAAAAGGGAGATAGAAAGACTATTTGGACGATACATCTTCGATATAGTATATAGGAGTCATGAGAAGGATAGAGTTGCAAGAGAACTGTTTGCCATGACTGAACAACATTTAAAGGTCGTTGAGCATCTTCTAACTAAGAAGGAATGGGATTTCTTCGTTTATGTAGAAGTAGGACTTGATAGGGCACATCATGCGTTTTGGAAATATTTTGATAGAGAACATCCAAGATATGAAGAACATCCGAGATACAGTAACATAATACCTAATTATTATAAATTAATTGATAAATGGGTTGAGAGGATAAGGAAAGTGCTCCCTAAGGATACAATTATCATAATTGCATCAGATCATGGAGTTAAAGCAATGAAAGGGGCCTTTACTATAAACGAGTGGCTAATACAGGAGGGATATCTAAGACTTAAGGAGGAACCCAAGAAGCCTTGTCAGGATCTAAACAAGGATATGATTGATTGGGAACATACAATTGCTTGGGCCTGGGGAGGATATTATTCAAGAGTCTTCATTAATCTAAAAGGAAGAGAGCCTCAAGGCATCGTTGAGCCTAACGAATATGAAAATATAGTCGGACAGTTAAAGGAAGATCTCATGAAGATTAGAGGACCGAACGGTGAGAAGTGGGCTAATGAAGTTTATACGCCATATGAGCTCTATCCAGAGGTAAAAGGAGACCCGCCTGACCTAATGGTTTACCTAGATAACCTATCATGGAGACCCGCAGGGACAATAGGATGGGGCAATCTGTACTTACCTGAGAATGATAGGGGGCCTGATGATGCAGTACATGATTGGATTGGAGTCTTCGCTATCTATGATCCAGAGGGAACTATGAGGAATGAATTAAAGGGAGAAGTGAGAATTACAGATGTATACCACGTAATCAAGAAGGTAATATACGAGACCTTCTAGTAACTCACAAATAGCATGGTATTTATACGATATTTTGACTTGGATAAGAAGAAAAGATAAATATTAAAAAATGTAAATCTATTTCGGGGATCCATGTTGAAGAGCCGACGAGTTATCTCTATACCATTAGTGGCAATAGTGGTTGCTACCACAATACTAGGTGTGGATATCTATAGATCCAAGACGCTAAGTGATAAGGTGTGGTTAACAGAACTTAGCACAAAGGGCTATTCGTATTCCTATTTAATAATTAAGATAGATAAGGTATTAGTGGAAGGTAAGCCTATTCCAGATAAAGGCAAGCTCATAATGGTTATTAGGAATTTCACGAAATGTCCTTCAACGTTACTATATCAAGGTAAGTTCAAGACAGAGTTGAAGTATAGGATCTTCGTGAAGTTAGTCAAATTACTTAAAGAGGGTAAAGAGTATATTCCAGTAGTTACTCCTATACATAACTACGCAATAACGATTATGTACTGGGATGGTAAGGAATTATATGATGGCGTAGTAGTATTAGAGGTGGAGCCGAGGGAGCCAGTTATAGTTAAAAACGTTGTAGTCAATTTAACTAGAACTCCCAAAGGGAGTTAATTTTTCTGAATTTTTCCATTTCGTATGTTTCAGCCTTCTTATCATGCATCGTAAATACATGGATTAACATAGAAATGTTAAACTTAAGCTGGCAGAGTATAACTTGATATGCTTAGAGCTATTGGATTTATTGGGTATAAAGGAAGTGGCAAGACTACTGCCATAATTAAGGTGGCTAGAATACTTAAGGAGAGAGGGTATAAGATTGCCATAATCAAACATATGCCTGAGCACGATATAGACAAGCACATGAGCGATACTTATAGGCTTAGGCAGGTTTCTCCTAACGTTATCGCCATTACTCAGAGCTCTATTGTTATCTTCCGTAAGAGGTCGGATAATCCCGTTGAGGTACTAATGTCAGTAGCGCCTAAAGTAGACTTCGTACTCGTAGAGGGCTTAAAAGAGTGTAAGCTTTATCCACGTATCATATGTGCAAGGGAGATCGGAGAGGTAGGGAAGTTAATGAACGGATTAGAGATAGCAGTAGTTGGGCCGATAAGCGAAGACTATGAGAAGAAAGAATTTGTGGAGAAGAGATATGGCTTAAGGGTATTTAACGTTTTTAATGAGGCAAATACATTAGCCGACATAATTGAGAGAAAGGCGTTTATGCTACCTGGAATGAACTGTGGAATGTGCGGTTATGATTGTTATACCATGGCTAAGCTAATAGTTAAAGGAGAGAGGACTGTCAATGATTGTAAAGCCTTAGGTAGGGATCTAGTCAATGTGATAATAAACGGGAAACCCATGATATTGAATGCATTCGTTCAAAAGTTAATTAGAAATACTGTGATTGGAATGTTATCAACACTTAAAGGCTTTGAGAAAGGGGAAATAGTAATACGGATAAGGCGGTGAATTAGCGGTGCTAATTAGAGTACTAAATATTTGAATATTAAAGTATTTATCAACTCAGGTATATAGTTCATAACATGAGTAAGATTAGGGTAACGGTCTGGAACGAATATATTCACGAGAGGAAGGATCCAGAAGTAGCCAAGATATATCCAAAGGGAATACATACCGTAATAGCCGAGTTCTTAAGGAGGGAAGGTTTTGAAGTTAGAACGGCCACCTTAGATGAGGAAGAACATGGACTTACAGAAGAGGTATTGAATAATACAGATGTCCTCATATGGTGGGGGCATCTTGCTCATGATAAGGTAAGCGATATAGTCGTCGATAGAGTATATAGAAGAGTTCTTGAGGGAATGGGACTTATAGTTTTGCATTCAGCACATTACTCGAAGATATTCAAGCGACTTATGGGAACTACATGTAGCTTAAAGTGGAGAGAAGCTGGAGAGAAGGAAAGAATATGGGTAGTTGCTCCATGGCATCCGATTGCACAGGGATTAGGTGACTACTTCGAACTAGAACATGAGGAGATGTACGGTGAACCCTTTGATATACCACCGCCTGATGAATTAGTATTCATAAGCTGGTTTAAGGGAGGAGAGGTCTTTAGAAGTGGCTGTTGTTTCTATAGAGGTATGGGCAAAATATTCTATTTCAGGCCGGGACATGAGACGTATCCAACGTATTACGATGAAAACGTCCAACGTGTTATAATAAATGCTGTACGATGGGCAGCACCTGTGAAAAGACCTAGGCCGAAGTTCGGTAGGGTAGAGCCTCTTGAGGAGATAAGCTAGTTCGTTCTTACTTCTATGTGTTTCTTAACTATTTCAGCGTTATAAGCACCTACGATTAATGTGAGTCCGTCTTCTTTAACTCTTCTAACTCTAACCTTCACAGTACGGGATTCCCCGTCTAGTAGTTCGAAGAAGTTATCATCAGCTATTGCAACGTAGTCCTCTAGTACATCTATAAAGATTAGGTGGGAGTAGCCATGACTCTTTACTTCAGCTTCTATAATTACGTCATCGTCTTTGCGTAGGGCTTTCTTTACTTTTACGTCTAACTTCGATCTGCCGAACTTTAAATCCCTATGCTTAGTTAAGAACAGGTAGTTCTTGCTTAATCCTCCATCATACCTGAATTCAAGGAATATCGCGCTCCTTGTAGGATCTTCTACTTTTAGCTGCTTTAATTCAACTTCTGCTACCTTTTTGGATGAGTTCTCATTAATCGAGACTTTTATTTGAATTTCCTTCATGGTAGAACCATTTGTTAGGTCAACTGCTTTAATGCTTAGAATTCCTGAAATATCCTTTAGGGTATCGTTTACAAGCCATACCTCTACCTTGCCTTCCTTTAATAGTGGGGATACAAGCACAGGTGCATATGCCCTTTTTGCAAAATAATAGCCCATTTTAGGTCTTCCATAGTAATCTATTGTTTCCCAACATATGTTTGGCCATGGAGCATTTAGACTCCAGTATAGTGCTCCACCGCATATGAACTTCCTTCTTCTGCAATGTTCAATAGCAGTTTTCAACGCCATTGCCTGAGCTAACTGTGATAATAGTATGTATGAGTAGAGATCCCTTGGGTCTCCGAATTCCACTATATAGGGAAGTACACGTTCTGGCATGTGGTAATGATATAACCAATGATCGCTTATGGGCCAAAGCTTTGATGCCGGAATGAACTTCCTTAATGTCTTTATGTGAGGGGCAGCCTGCATTCCGAACTCGCTCAAGAATCTAGCAGGATCCTTTAAATAGCTCTCTATAGGCTGAAGGCCATGATAAACATCCCAGTTATGCCTATCTCCTTCTTCGGGATCATTTGGATGTTTGCCTCCCCAAGGGCTTGATGGCCAGTAAGGCCTTGATGGATCCACCTCTTTTAGCACGCTCGGTATCACTTCGAAATCTATTTTCGGCTTGGTTACTCCATAGCCACTATAATAATCGAACATCTCATTTTCGTTATTCCCGCACCAGAGGACTATTGAAGGATGATTCCTAAGCCTCTTGACGATAGCTGCTACTTCCTTTCTCACTAACTCCAAGAACCTCTTGTCCTCAGGGTAATGACCACATGCAAATTGAAAGTCATGCCATATCATTATTCCCAATTCATCACATAGATCGTAGAACTCATCATATTCTACAAGACCGCCACCCCATACCCTTAGCATATTGTGATTCCCTTCAACTACCATTTGAAGTAATTCCCTGTATCTCTCCTTACTTAATCGAGATATTAGTAAGTCTGCAGGAATCCAATTCGCTCCTTTTGCGAAGATCTTAACGCCGTTTATCTTAAAGTAGAAGACCTTGCCGTTTGGTGCTTCTGGAGACTCTGTGATTAACTCCACAGTGCGTATGCCGAACCGAGTGGTATGTTCGTCTACGACTTCTCCGTTTATTAAGAGCCTTACCCTTAAGTTATAGAGGTTCTGAGGGCCGTATCCTACTGGCCACCATAGTTTTGCATTCTCAACACTTGTTCGGAAGGTTATCACGTTAAGACCCTTCTTTATAAGACACCTTGCGGTATGTTCGAATTTCGAATCGTGACATGCACCCTCCGCTACTAGCTCTGCCTCATATTGTCTATTTGACTCTATTTCAACCTCGAATTCGAGTATTGCTTTATTCCCCTCTACGCTTAACGTTTTAACGTATACATCAGTTATCATGGCTTTATCGTAGGCTACTAATTTGACACTCCTCCAGATTCCCACTGTGAGTAATTTAGGTGCCCAATCCCATCCATACTGATATTGTGCTTTTCTTGCATAAAGCCTAGCATAATTGCCATTCCATAATAGGTTTTGTTCGCTGAAATCGCCAGCTCTCTTAATTGTCTCGTACCAAGGAGCACCAAGTCTTACTGCGATTATATTCCAATCTCCATATCGAAGCTTATCGGTAACATCTATTACTAAGGGTACGAACATATCCTCAGAAGTTCCAATTTTATTTCCGTTTAACCATATTGTAGCGAAGGTATCTAGTCCCTCAAATACAAGCTTTACTCTCATTCCCTTAATGTCTCTAGGTACGAAGAATCTACGACGATACCACCAATCAACTCTCTCTACCCACTCCCTCTTTTCATTATTTAAGCCGAAGAAGGGATCCTCTATTAGGCCATGTCTTAAGAGAACTTCGTGAACTTCTCCTGGTACGGGAGCGTCAAGCCATGTTGAATCGTCATAATCCTCTCTAAACTGCCCTTCTGTATGACCAAACTCAAACCATGATAGCTTCCATATTCCGTCTAAGGATATTACTCTCTTCAAGTCTCACACCACTATTAGACTACATTAGACCGTTAGCGTTATAAACGTTAATGTCACGGGATGTGATCGTATGACGCAATTATGTAGTATATACTGGTGTTAAGTGCATACGTATGTATTCATCGAAGTGATCGATTATTTTCCTCGTAACGGGACCTACTTCACCGCTACCTATAGTTCTGCCATCGATTTCTACCACAGGCCTTATTTCAGCAGCAGTACCGCAGAGGAAAACTTCATCAGCAGTGTATAATTCGTCCGGGGTAACTGGACGCTCAGCTACTGGTATTCCTAGCTTTTCACTCAACTCTATTATTGATGCTCTTGTTATGCCCGCTAATATTGGAGCGCTAGTCGGAGGAGTTATTAATGTATTGTTCTTGACTAAAAAGATGTTCTCCCCTGTGGCTTCAGCTACATAGCCATCGAGGCTCAGCATTATTGCTTCGTCTACTCCAGCAGTTATGGCCTCTATTTTTGCTAATATATTGTTCAGGTA
>QMSL01000082.1 GCA_003649665.1 Thermoprotei archaeon
ATCACTTATATCTCTTTCGAATCGTGAGGAAAGTATACCTTAACTTAGTAAAGCAGAAGTGTGATAGAGCAACTTGCTATTTTAACGTAAGGGAGAAGTTTTAGAAAGTAAATGAGGTCATTTCCTTTTACCGGATAACTCATATGATGATCTTAAGATCTCTCCTATTTTCTTAAGTAACTTTGACTTCGGCTCACGCTTCTTCACTAGAACTCGACCTTTGTAAAGCCACCAAAACTTAGGATAATATTTATTTTCCTCAACTATGTGCTCTAAACCAAGCTTTTTAATTGCTTCCACTAAATCCCTTAATGAAGGATTTGGTATAGCATACTTCTTAGCAACCTTTCTTCCCTCACTTCTAGAGCGATTTAAATCAAAGTATACAGGCCATATTACTAGATAGTCCCTGCCTTTCAATGTTTATCTCCTCGCTTATCAACTTGCTTCCTCTATTAAGATTGCGTTGACTACACCATCTTGTCCAGGTCTTGAAGTTACGCGAGCACGACCTAGTTCTGTTTGAATAATAGCGCCTTTAGTTATCACGCCTCTCCTTGAGTAATCCTGACTAGCGGGATTCTCTATAACGCGCAATATTCTCACGCGCTTCGTTATGCCCTTTGATGGTATCGTGACATTTGCGTACGTTGCCTTCACTAAACGCACCTTGTAATTACCGCCTCTTACCCTTATCCTACGCCTTTCCTCAGCGGTTCCCAAAATTGTCTCTGTGGGTAGTCTCCCAAGGAGGGCCTTTCGCTTTACCTTTCTATGAGGGCGCTTCATCCCACCAGAGGGCTTCCTTAAGTCTCTACCATGATATATCGGCATATTTATCCTAACAATGATAGGATGTTTCCTCTATAAATTTTATGGATCTCATTCCTTAGAGGCACCCTTCTTTAATCTCTCCCTCAACATGAAGAAAACCGTAAGAAAAGCCGATATTAACATGGTTAAGATTACCCAGTAGAGTAAGATTATCAAACTACCAACTCCAGTTACCAGGAGGGCTAACTCAAGAAATATTTGCCTACTAAGCAGTAAGAATACGATACCCGTTATATACTGCCAATATACCTCAATGCCAGAGGTAAGCCAGAAGTGTAGTACTCGACCTAACAGTGCTATGATGGCAGAGACTATCAGGATGTCAATAGCATGAAGAGCTGAATTTGGATCAGGGGCTAAGAGGAACATAGCAAGCATATAATTAACTCCATATTCCTTACTACCCATCGCACCTTCAATACCTACATAAGTTCCAACTATGAGGCATACTATGGATATGAGAGTTGTGAAGAAGAGGATTGGAGCTGAGCGCCACCAATTTTCAAATCGTTTATAGCAATAGACAATGCGTTCATCAAGAGAGAAACCTTTAAGCACCATAAATAGCCCTAAAATGATGCCAAATGCTAATGTTGCATATTCAAGATAATTTAAGGCTGCTAGGAGAGAGAGAACTAGGATAAGAAGGCCAGGGAATCCTAAGGCTACTTTCTTATAACGTGGATCCTCATAAAGCTTCTTCATATACCTTATTAGCATCATATAGGTTTCCTCAACACTTCGAGATTGCACCACTACTACGCGTCTGACGGAGATTATAGGAACTTTACTTTGCACTATAGGAACTACTTGTTCATCATCAGCACCATCGGAGACCAATATTACTCCATCTGGTTTAAATACTTTTAAGACTTCATCTAATTGCCTACGTATCCTAAGATCTGCCTCAATGCCACCATTCGGATCTCCAGCTATTGTTGCAATCTCACAGGAAATACCTTCTTGTTTCCTAAATGAGTCAAAGAGTTGAATAGCCGCGAATAGCGCGTTTACATCAGAGTCCTCAGGATCACGCAATGCAAAAAGTAAGGCTGCCTTTAAATTAGCATCTCTCCCTATAATAGGAGTTTTAACTCCTGCCTTAACGCCTATATCGTCATCACGATCAACGTATAATATAAGGATGCGCTTCATTCACATTCCAAGTATATAGTTTAAGGTGGGGGTAGATAAACATTACAAGAACGCTTAAGTAGGATATTATGTAAATGTCTACTCTATTTTGAGTAGATTAAATTCCATGAGTAGGCGGTATTCCTCAAGTGTTAATCTCTTACCACGTTGGTATTTCTTATAAACTTTTAATGCTAATTCTCGAAGTTGTTCTCTACGCCTAGTTATCGCTTGCGCAATACGTTCAGCCTTTAATAATAAGCGTCTTCGCTTTATTTCTGATTCAAGTATCTTCAACTCATTTGACAGCTTAGTATGAGTTTCTATTAGTTTAGCTAAATCGCTCACCATCTTATTCAAAGAGGCTCTTCGATCCTCTATTTCACTACGCAATTGATTTATTTTCTCAACGATGCTTTTTATTTTCTCGTTAATACTAGTTAGCTTTTCCTTAATTTCACCAATGCTGGATCTTACATCGTTGATCTGGGATTTTAAGTTATCTATTTCCTCAAGAGTCTTGTTTAATTCAGTCATTAGATCGGAGTACTTCTTAGCCGTTTGTAGCTTTAACGATATCCTCTTTATTTTCTCAATTATTTCCTTCTCCTCTTCGGGGGATAGAGAATGAGTTTGATAGAACCAGTCCAGTTCCAGTAATTTATGCTCTAGTTGGGAAAGGTCAACATCCCTTACTATTCCACGTAACATTCGCACTTGCCTCTTTATCTCCCTAAGTTTTGAGTACCGTGTATTAAGTTCCTCCTTTAAGGAGGAGAGATTGGATCTATGCTCTCTCAACGATTCAAGTAACTTATTTTTCTTCTCCTTTAACTCCCTTATTTGAAGTCGTAATTGTTTAATGTCTTGGGACAGACTTCGTATGGTGTTCACTTCAGATCGTATGGTGTTCTGAAGATCTATCTTTTTAGCTCGTACCTCGTCGCATTTCTGTTGAAGCTCATTATATAGCTTCATTAGATCATCGAGAGATAGCGATTCTAGCTTCTCTAGGCTCAAGTTCATTACCTCGCTCTTAGCTTGTCTCCAGTATTATTCTGGCATCTATTATCTTAGCTCCCTTCTCATAGACTATTATGGGGTTCAAGTCTAATTGTGATATCATTGGTAGATCCTTAATTAGGTCGGATACGCCTAGCATGATGTTGACTATTGCTTCGACGTCTGCAGGAGGTTCACCTCGATAGCCCTTAAGTATTGGATAGCCTTTTATTTCAGAGATCATCTCTAATGCATCCTTCTTAGTTATAGGCAGTACTCGGAAGGTAACGTCTCTCAGTATTTCGACGAATATTCCTCCTAGACCAAACATTATGACGTGCTCAAACTGTGGATCCTTCGCAACTCCTACGATGACCTCCCTGCCTGGTGGAGCAAATTCTTGCACAAGAATTCCTCTTATCCTAGCATTAGGGACTCTCTTCTTTACATTATCTATTATTTTGTTATACGCCTTAACGAGTTCACTCTCGTCCTTTATATTAATTACAACCCCTCCTACATCGCTCTTATGTAGTATGTCGGGGGATACTATTTTAAGGACGACAGGATATCCTATTTCCTTTGCATATCGTTTTGCTTCCTCTAAATCTTTTGCGACTCTAAACTCAGTTACAGGAAGACCATATAGTTTACATAGTAACTTAGCTTCAGGCTCCAGTAAGAAGTATCTGCCTTCTCTTATAGCATTTTCGACTATGGACTTAGCATCCATCATTAACTACCCTCCTAAGTGTAGCCTTTTATTGTAACAATTATTAGAAATAGCCTTTAAGCTTTAACGCGAGAAACATTAAAGGTCGAAGTAACATCCACTTTGAATTATTAAAAACTATTATTATGTGATCGCCATTTGATAATTTGAACTTAGTAAAAATATATTGCGACGTATTAGGATCATACTTGGAGAGATCATCATAGACTGCAGGAACTTTTAACTTATTGTCAGAATATACGAGTATAACTGCACCTTTTGCACCAAATCGGACGGCTAGATCTCTCTCTTCAATACAACTTCTTGAACGTACTATAGGAGGTCTAATGTGAGCAGCTAAATTTGTTGGACTACCAGTGAAATGAGAGAGATCCACTTCAGTTATTTGAATTATGGAGAGATTAGTTAAGATCTCATTAAGTACTTTCTTACCCATTTTACTCAGGAGTACACCGGCTTTAAGTACGTCAAGCAGACCTTGTTTGTGAAGACGCATGAGAAGGCCCCTAACTACGCCTTCCCTCATCCCTAATGCCTTACATATTGAATATCTACCTACAGGACCTTTTTCCCTTATATAAAGCATGACAGCAATGACGTCGTGTAAGTTCAAATACCTGCCCTTAACTTCATCTAAGATTGCCAGTGCTCTAGTAGTACGTGATATAATCCTCCCCTCCAGCGCTTATTCTTTGAATTATAGAATATATCATCTCGATTCCTTGACCCTTAACGGCAGATGTAGGAACAACTTCAACATCATATCCAATCTCCTCAAGCAATTGACAAATTCTCTCACTCATCTGCCTATAAAGCCCCTTTAACTCGCTTGATACCACATTGGCTAGTTCCTGTGGATTCTCCATGAGGTGGAGTACATACTCTAAGGTATTTTTATCTACCATATCGCATTTCGTTAGAACTAAGATCTGAGGCATTAAAAGCCTAAATCTGACAGAGTAAGATAGGAGGAGCATTGATACTAGACTACTTGGCTTACTAGCGAAGACTACATCTATGAGAAAAAGGGATACCGCACCACCTCCACTAATCAAGGTCTTTGCAATATGCTCCCCTGCAGATCTAAATGCGAAAAGCTCTAACTGGCCGGGAGTATCAATTATCGCGAAATCAGCTTTAAGGCTTTCGATTTCATCCTTTATCTTCTCTGCGTCCACTGCTAGGAGATCTGTTGCAGCAATTATCGCGCCATTAGGACCTAAGTTATACCTCTCCATGACATCCTCTACGGTTACGTATTCCCGCACATCGACATCTGGCTTATAGGGAAGCCAGTCTGCTCCAGGATCTAAATTCACTATGATTGTATCTATATCGTGAGAGAGAAACCAATCGTAAATAGCAGCAGCCAAGGTTGTCTTTCCAGATCCAGCAGGACCTAACAAAAATATGTAAAACATGGATGCTCACTTTAAGACCTACTTTTTCGAGGAGAGCCACCACTTAAGGTAATCGCGACGCCATCTCTCTTCCTCATCCTCATTACTAAGTTCTCTCCGTTGTTTCTGTTTAAGGAGTAAATACTCGCTTCTAGTAAGCGTCAGACCACAGCTAGTACATACATAGAGCTTGCGCGATGAGTTATAATGCATTTGTCCTCCACATTCAGGACAGTAGACGGGCATAGTTATTCACTATGAAAAAATTAGTCTTAGCTAATTAAATTTACGCTATATGACTGACGTCCAGTACCACCCTCCACTTATGTATTCTCCCACTATATTTATCCTATGGCCGCAGTAAGGACATCTATGATCCTTAGTAACGTTGTACTCGAGTATATCAAATCCATAGCGTCTTATCAGGAGCCTGCCACAGGACGGACAATATGTGTTCTCGCCTGGATGGCCAGGAAGATTTCCTACATATACATATTTCAGTCCTTCTTCCTTCGCTATGTTGTAATGCTTTACCAATGTCTCAGTAGGTGTTGGATAATGATCCATCATCTTATAATCTGGGAAGAAACGGAGTACGTGGAATGGGACTTCATCTCCTAAATTGTCTAGAATCCACCTTACAAGCCTTCTTAGATCGTCCAAGTTATCCCCGTACTTAGGTATTACTAGATCAGTGATCTCAATGAATATCTTCTTCTCTTTCAGCTCTAAGAGGAAATCATATATGGGACTTGGGTCGGGAACGCTCATAAATTTCCTATAGAAATCAACGTTTCCATTACCTTTTATGTCTACTGTGGCCGCTAAAAGGTAAGGCGCTAGCTCATCTAATGCCTCAGGAGTCATGTATCCGTTCGTAACTATCGTATTGAACAACCCTTCCTTAATAGCGAGCTTGGCAGTATCATACATGAATTCATAGAATATCGTAGGCTCGTTATACGTATAAGAGATGCCATGGGCTCCTGCTTTCTTAGCGAGAGAAACCACCTTCTCTGGTGAGAATGATTTACCGTAGATCTCCTGCGATTGACTAATTACCCAATTATCGCAGAACTGACAACGAAAGTTACAGCCAACAGTTGATATCGATGCAACTCCAGCTCC
>QMSL01000083.1 GCA_003649665.1 Thermoprotei archaeon
CGAGAGAGACTGCAAGGATTGCTGACCATATACCGGGTTTAAATGCAGCGCTGAACGCTATTGCAAGTACTAATCCAGGAAATGCGAGGAATATATCGGTTATCCTCATTATCACTTCATCGACTATTCCCCCATAATATCCCGCTATAAGGCCTAAAGCTAATCCTATGGGTATGGATATCGAGAGGACTACGATTGCCGCAAGCAGCGAGACCCTTGCTCCACTTAAGACTCTGCTGAAGATATCGCGTCCAAACTCATCAGTGCCAAAGGGATGATCTAACGAAGGAGGAAGCAACCTTAATTTATCCATTTTACTGAAATCTATTAGGATTGGGTCATAAGGCGCTACGTATGGCCCTATTATTCCTATCATTATGAAGCTAATTGTTAGTATTAATCCTATAATGCCAGTTGGTGATCTCATAAGTACTTTGAACATTAGGTTCAGTTCGCTTATCTTGCGAGAGTTCAATTTAGATGAGGGAAGCACCCTCAGGCGGCTCATAGTCTTATCCTCGGATCGATTAATGCATAGATCAAATCGACTATGAAGTTCACGAAAACGTAAACTAATCCTATCAATAGGGTTACACCCATTATTGCAGGATAGTCCATGTTTGTTATAGATCCTACTGCATAAGTCCCTATTCCAGGCCATGAGAAAACAGTTTCAGTTATTACGGCGCCACTAAGCAACCATCCAAAGATTAAGCCGAGTATCGTTATTATTGGTATTGACGCATTCTTAAGTATGTGTTTAAACACAAAAGATGGTTTAAGACCGCGTACCTGCGCGTAATCAATGTACTCAGCGGAAAGTACGTCAAGCATACTTCCCCTAGTTATCCTAGCAACAAGGCCTATGGATGGGTATGCTAACGTTAATCCAGGAAGCACTAAATGGCGCAGGTTGTCAAGGAATACGTCGATCTCTCCACAGAGCAAGCTATCAAGTAGATAGAGGCCTGTGAAAGTCTTCGAGGGAGCTATTCCCCTTCCAGTAGCGGGCAGTATCCCCATATGATAATAAAATATCCACTGAAGAAGGATACCAAGCCAGAATACGGGAACAGAGGCACCACTTATAGCTATTACTCTAACTACGTGATCTATCCAAGTATCCTTCTTTAATGCAGAAATTATACCTAAGGGTATTCCTATGATCATGACTAATAAAAGGGAGAATATGGCTAACTCTACGGTTGCAGGGAAGTACGTCTTTATATCAGCAAGGATTGACCTATGAGTTACAGGAGACAAGCCCCAATCCCCAGTAAGTATGTCCTTCAGATAGTAGAAGTATTGAACTATCACGGGCTCATTTAAGTGGTACTTCTTTTCAAGCATCTCTATGACCTCAGGCTTAGCCTTAACGCCTCCTGCCCAAAGTCTAGCAGGATTTGCGGGAATAACACGCGCTATTACGAAGGTTAAGAGCGTAACTCCTATTATCGTTGGCAGAAACGTTATGAGTCTCCGAATCACGTAGTACTTGAACTCAGTCATAGTGAATCCCACGTCTCCATTTTTACTATGTCGCAACTAATCGTAATAAGTGAAAAAGTTAGGATGTATAAAAGTCTTTCGCTATTATAATAATGTAAAAAGAGATATTGTATTTTTATGGCGTTCTTAGCTCTCAATGCTCTTACCGACAATCACTAACCAATCCTTGTACGTAAGCTGCTTAGCCGTCGACATATCCACTATCTTCTTCGCTTCATCAAGGCTGGACACTTTTATTACCTTAACCTCATCAAACTCATAACCACCACAGGTCAATGGCCCAGCATAGTCATCAGGATCTACGTAGTCTGGACCCCATCCTATTAGGTTTACGTCAAAGCCGTCCTTACTCATGATTCTTTCATTGAACGTTGGTCTTGAGGCAACTTCTATTCTCACTTTAAATCCTAGTTGTGACCATGCCATTTGAAGGATGGTAGCTTCATCTTGAAGTTCCTTGTAACCTTCACAAATCAATATGGTTATCGTGTATTTAGTTGGATCAACGCCAGCCTTTTCTAGCAATGCCTTTGCCTTGTCTAAGTTGTAGGTATAGTTTATTACCTCATCATTCTGGAAGCCAAACATACCCTTTGGAATGACGCCATAAGCCTTGAAAGCCAATCCGCCATATGCAGTCTTAGCTATCTGATCGTAAGGTATAGCATATGCTAATGCTTGCCTGACCTCCTTCTTATTAAATGGCTCCTTATTTACGTTTGGAACAGCATACATTATTACTAGGGTGTTTTGCTTTCTGATTACTACATTCCATTTCTTACCACCATACTCTAGCGATACACCTTCGACTTTGAACAGCAGTGATGCAGGCATATCGATCATATCGAGGTCTCCTTTGGTGAATAACATAATTCTGGTTTCATCCTCAGGTATTAGGAATATCCTTACGCGCCTTACCTTTGGTTTATCATTGCCCCAATAGTATGGATTCGCAGCTAATTCTACGTACTGCCTATGCTCCCACTTCACCATGTAGTATGGGCCGCTGCCCACAGGATGTTCATAGACCCATGGATTCTCCTCACCAGGTTTAACTCCACCGTGAGCCTCAATGGCTTCCTTACATACTATTGATGCAGGCATTGTTGCCAGTACGTTCAATATTGCAGGATATGGGAACTTTAGTTTTAGCTTTACAACTCCTGCTACTGGACCATTATACTTGAAGAAGCTTAATAGCTCATCAAGCGATGTGACCTTCTTAGATGACTCCTTGAACTCAGTGAAGAGGCCCTTCGCTAAAATTGCCTTAAAGTCATCTAAGGATATTACATCACTTGCATTTACGTCGATGAATGTGTCTATAAGCCAGTATGGATCTTGGTGCATTATGACAACTCTACGTAATGAGTAAATCACGTCCTCTGGCTCTAAGGGATAAGTCTTGTTCTCCCATGGGTCGTAGAATACTACATTGCCTCTTATGACGAAGTACCATTCAGTAGCATCCTCAGAGTGCGCCCATGCAACAGCGATGCTTGGTACTACATACTCCGTAACTTCCTTCTCGTATGTTACTAACCTATCGTAGATCTGGTACATTATCCACCAGTCGAAGCCCCAGTAGCTTACAGCAGGATCAAGGCTATGAGGCTCTTCAGTTCCGCCGTAACGTATCATATCTGGTTCGGGCGCGTTTGGATCCTTACCTAGATGATTAAATCTAAAGCGCAGTGTTGGATGGAAGTATACGTCTTTCATCCATTCCCAATAGACTCTAGGCGCTTGTGTCTGGATCAACCATATGAGCGGAAGCTCATCATTGGTTATCTTCTGTATGACATTGTATATCACCTTACGTTGTTCAGGGTCAGTACAAGTTCTGCCCGCCCATATTAGGGCATCAAGTGTGATATTGCTATACCAACTCGGCGAGATTGATGAATAGGGGACTAATTGGTCTTCGGGTAATTTCTTTGCACCTTTGTAGGCTATTACGAGAATATTCTTTGCACCTGGTACTTGTACTTCTCCTGCACCACCAGTCTCTGTTGGTTTTGCTTCCTCGGGTGGAGCTGTTGGTCCAGCTCTTCTATAATAGAAGTACCAGCCACTAATACCGGCTATGACTACTATCACTATCGCAATTATTGCAATTGTAGTCTTTGTTAATGATCTACTTTTCATATTTGCCATACATTCATTACCTCCTTAAATCTGAGGGTTAACCTATATCTAAGACCTATAAAAATTTAACTCTAACTAGTTAAAGTGATAGAAATAAAGAGTAAATAAGTAAGGGGGGAGAGAAAGTCGTTAACGCAAAGTACAGAATACTGCTACATAACGTAATTCTCATGAAGTATAGGATAAAGGACACCAGAGATTATGTAAACGTGGGAATAGATACATCACTTTTAAAGCTCTTAGAGGATAAAAGCCTCTGTGCATTTTGTATATTACGTGATCCTGAGAGTAGGCATCTTCATATCATTAGGGAACATGAGGATATTAAAGGTGAGGAAGTTCCAGGAATAATAAACGAAGAGAAGGTATTGAGAGTTCTCATTAGCGTATATAAGGAGGTAGAGAGAGAGGTAGAAAGATATCTAAGGAGGACTATGAATATATTGAGGAAGATCTCATTATCGTCCATATTAAGAGTCTTCATGATACCACATCTCTCACCATATAGGGATATAGAGAAGATGAGAGAAGGTGAGATAAGGAGGCTTAAGTTAAGATATCAAGCATACATTATAATGCGGGAGGTCTTGAAATTCCATAGAGACGTTGATATAGGAGCTGTGGAAATATTTTCATCGAGGATTGTGAAATATCCCCTTCGGTATGTCCTTAACGATAATAATATCCGGGTATACAATGAATTTAAGGGTAAAGAGGAGAAAGTTTATGAGAATATACTTAACCTCGACCATGGATATAGGGAGTATATACTTTCTCTTTTAAAGGGAGGTCATTAGTTAAGAGCATGGGAGGTTAGGCTGACTCATTTGTAGGTTGGTTAAGAAATCCTTTTATTTAACATAATAATTAAGTTTCATTCTGGTGAGCACAAAGTGAACATTGATAAGAGGGTCATTCAAGGATCAACTGTACTCCTAGTATTGATCGCCATAATAGTGGGAGCGTACGTAGCTGAATTTAGTGCAAAGCAAATATTATCATTAACTGTATTTAGTCTAATGATAATAGGAGTATTGTTCCTCTGGGAGTATAAGGTAGTAATAGCATTCTCTGGATTGGCGCTCATGTTCATATTTGGGCTGATAAATGTTCATTACCTAATACATTCGGCGAACTTAGAGATAATAATATTCCTAATATGTATGATGATCATTGTAGGATTTCTTGAGGAGCGGGGTTTCTTTGAGTACATGATGAGGTTTATAGTCTATAAAATAGGGGATAACGCGGAATTATTAATATCCATATTAATGTTACTTTCAGGAGTCTTATCCTCCATTGTCGGTAATATAACGACTATGCTTTTCATAACCACTAATGTGCTTTACCTAACAGCGAAGTATAACTTAAGTCCAATGCCGCTTATACTGATGACGGCATTTGCATCAAATGTAGGTAGTGCGGCTATGCTCATGGGAAATCCGGTAAGCGTAATAGTTGCATTTAGGGGAGGTCTGACTTTATCTGACTTCATAAGGATAGCCATGCCGATAGCCTTAACAGCCTTAGCGCTCTTAGTTATTGTGAATTTAAGAATGTTTAAAGGTTATTTATATCAAGTGAGGAGGGCACTTAGGAGTGAGGGTAGGAAAAGTGAAGAAGAAAGTGTAGTTAAGGATCTAGACGTCTGTATTGCAGTATTTGTAGGGTTACTTGTAGGGCTTCTACTTTACCATAAGCTAGAGGAGGTATTTAACTTGGAAAAGAATACGTTATTGCTCGGAGTAGCATTACTTTTTGCAAGTATATGTCTAATATTAGACAGGAGATCTGTTCGAGATGTCATAGAGCATAGAGTGGATTGGTATACATTATCGTTTTTCATAATATTTTTCGGAGCCGTTGGGTCACTGGAATACACGGGCGTTAGCGAAAAGATAGCAGAGCTTTTGGCAGGAGTTTCACATGAGAGGATAACACTTATAATAATTCTCACGCTATTTACAGGAGTATTAAGTGCATTTCTTGATAACGTTCTAGCAGTAGCTACAATGGCGCCAGTAATAGAGAGCTTAAAAACTTTAGGGTTAGAGGTAGAGCCGTTATGGTGGGCCACACTATTTGGAGCTACATTCTTTGGTAATTTAACGATAATAGCTAGCGCTAGTAATATAGTAGCTATAGGAATCATGGAGAGAAGGGGGTACCATATGGAGTTATCAGAGTGGATTAAGTATGGAATTCCAATTACATTAGTTACAACACTTGTAGCATTAGGCATGTTATGTTTAATATACCATTAGGGTAAGCTTGGCTTAGCCATAAGAATGCACTTATTATCCTTTAAGGTAAACCAGACACTATATCCATTATTTTGTAATAGCAGGATGACGGGGCCCCATGGGAAGTCTTGAGGATTTAGTATTTCTATTTCATACCTACCCCTTGAGGCGACAATTCTGCCACGATCACCTATAACTCTCGTAAGCACTTCCTCTAAGTTCTCAACAGGCTTTGATAAAGCTTCAGCTGTTAG
>QMSL01000084.1 GCA_003649665.1 Thermoprotei archaeon
GGATCTAGCATGAATGTCATATCGCCTATTGCTATTACGTCTTTTTCCATGACTATAGGCGTGTATACTCCAGCCTCTTCTGTTAAGGATAGAACTGTCGAGTTTGAGGTAAGAGCTAGTCCATGTGATGCATATACATGAGTTGACGTGAAGAGGACTAGTTTGTTTACTCCTTCAGTAAGAGGACTACTCACGAAGTTAGTAATCACTATGTTCCTATAGATTCCGTAGTTCTCATTTAGGTCATATAAGTACCCATTAGCGAAGTACAATCCGAATTCCTGAGCTATATCGTTTATGTAAGTTGCAAATGCGATGGCAGGATCGTATATTAGTAGGAGTTTCCCTCCGAAATTCACATACTCTTTTATCGCCTTTATCTCGTTAGGTGAATATTTCGTAAGAGGAGTGAAGATTATAAGGGCCTTTGGTCTCTTAGAGAGTATGTACGTAAGGTTTAATGTCTTATCTATCATTATTACCTTGTAACCATGGCTTATTATCATACCAAAGAACGTGTTAAGGAGAACAGGGTTGAAGGCATTATTATGGGAACTATCTACAACTATTGCTCTACTTAGGTTTAGTGGGAATTCGATTGGTTGGGGAGTGGGATAATAATATGGAGGGGGAGGTACGTATTGTTCCGTGAGGTTTACATAGTTATGCGCCTTTATATAATAAGGCGAGAGGTAGTAAACGCTAATGGGCTCCTTATGAATATTACTTAGGTAATTCATATCTAGGGATGTCTTATTGTTCCATAAAGTCATACCTGTTGATGTGATGTTCAAACGCTTAGATATTATGTTAGTTATATCCACGATGACGTATCTAGTCACTTTTGCACTTTCCGCTGCAAGTCTTAAGGCATCCAGAAACGAGCCCAGATCGTCTATTAAACCCATCTTAACGGCTTGTGTGCTTAAATATAATTTGCCTGTTATCACATCATTAATATTCACCTTAAGTTTATCTCCCCTACTTTCCTTAAGGGCTTTAACAAAGTTATTGAATGCCTCTCGAACAATGAAGGGGAATTCCTTTACTGAGAATCCACTTAGCTTATAAGGACCTGATTCAAGGATGCTCTCGGATGGTATTATTATGTAGGGAGCATAAACTATCACACCTATATTTCCAACGAAGGAAGAAGGTTCTGCAAGTATGTAATCACTCCCAAGCGCTACATAGTATCCACCAGATGCTGCCAATCCTTCAACGACAGCTATCACTGGCTTGCTTGCCTTTAGGATTTTAAGGCTGTAGTATACATCCTCAACTATGGAGGCATATCCTCCTGGTGAATTTATTCTTAAGACGACGGCTACTATGCTATTATTATGTAATGCGTATGAAATCGAGTTGACGTAAAGTTCTCTATCGGTATCATCTAGCATATATCCATAGAGTCTGATGATTCCTATTACTGGAGGGGGATATTTCACTGGTGGAACATATGGCTTTGCTAAGAACAAGTCGTATATTACAAGACCCGTGATTACTCCGGCTACGAATACGAGTATGATTATTATCGCTAGTAAGTGCTTATGTGAAATACTTCTAGGCTTGTCTAATATGGACACCTCACTGAGTATTACAGCAAGGGAATAATTAAAATTTTAGGAAAATAGTTTTCCTAATGGAAAGTACTCATTTTGCAGTAAGTACGTCACAGGATCTCAATCATTTGGAGCTACGAATCTAAGAGAACGAGACTACATGTTCACAATTAAGCTAAAAATTTATCGAAGCGGGTTCTTCAAGGTTAGTATAGGGGCGATGAGCTCATATGGAATGTGCAATATGTGGACGACAAGCCAGCACGATATGCATCAGATGTAGGAGACCCATATGCGAGAACTGCTTAGATAAAACGTGGTACTTGTGCAGAGAGTGTGCTTCATTAAAATGGGAGATTGAAGCAGACTATCATAGAAGGCTTAACTACTTAGAAAACGTCTATAGTGTTTCTAAAGAAAAAGCAAAAATAGCACAATGTAAAAATTGTATTATCTTAAGGGAGTTACTAATCAGCGTTCTTAAGCTACTAAGGGAGATACTAGACGAGGCAAGGAAAGAGGGATTTGACGAAGTTGAGAGAAGAGCGAGGAAGCTCGAACTTAAAATTACAAACCTCCTGCTCCCTATACTCATTCGTCAGGGAATTGCATTTATTGATAGAAATAAAGGATTCATTAGATAAACGAAATGTAGCATATGTTAAATTTCCACATATAAATATAGGTAAGGAGGCGCTAACGTGAGTGATTTAATAAATCCGTACTCGATGGCTATAGAGCAGTTCGAGAGAGTGGCTAAACTACTCGACCTTCCTAATTGGATAATAGAAATTTTAAAGAAGCCGAAACGTGAGATAATAGTACATGTTCCAGTCGTGATGGATAATGGAGAGGTAAGAGTTTTCACGGGTTATCGTGTTGTGCATAATGATGCAAGGGGGCCTGCTAAGGGAGGCATTAGGTATCATCCAAATGTGAATTTAGATGAGGTAAGGGCTCTTGCAATGTGGATGACGTGGAAGACCGCTCTCGTGAACATACCGTTCGGTGGAGCTAAGGGCGGAATAAAATGTAATCCTAAGGAGATGTCTGATGCTGAGATTGAGAGGCTAACTAGGCGGTATGCATATGCAATAGCGGACTTCATAGGCCCTGATGTAGATATACCGGCACCCGACGTCTATACTGATTCACGTCATATGGCATGGATAATGGATACTTACAGTATGCTTAAGGGAAGACCTGTACCTGGAGTTGTAACAGGAAAGCCCACATGTGTTGGAGGTATACCTGGTCGTAAGGAAGCTACTGGGAGAGGCGTTGTAATAGTCGCTAGGGAGGCATGTAGAAGGTTAGGAATCCCTATATCTAAGGCAACTGTTGCAATACAGGGATTCGGTAATGTGGGATACCATGCCGCCTTAATAGCACATGATATGGGATTCAGAGTTGTAGCTGTAAGCGATAGCAAGGGAGGGATATATAATCCTAATGGATTGAACCCAAGAAAAGTCATGGAACATAAAAAGACTACAGGAAGCGTTGTTGGATTTAAGGAGGCTAAAAGTATAAGCAATGAGGAATTATTAGAACTTAATGTAGATATACTCATTCCCGCCGCTGTTGAAGGCGTTATAACTGCACGTAACGCCGATAGAATAAATGTGAAGATAATAGTTGAAGGTGCTAATGGACCCACAACGCCAGAAGCTGACCAGATATTATATGAAAAGGGAATTATGGTAATCCCGGATATATTAGCTAATGCGGGAGGAGTTATAGTAAGCTATTTCGAATGGGTTCAGAACATCACATGGACTCCTTGGTCTTTAGAAAAGGTTAGAAGAGAATTAGAAAGAATACTCATATCCGCATTCAATGAGGTGGTGAAGTTAAGCAAGGAACGAGAGGTGAATTTAAGAGAGGCCGCATACATGATAGCAATCAATAGAGTCTCTGAGGCGATGAAGGCTAGGGGATTATGGCCTTAAGGTTTAACCTTAAATAACACTCTTAAATAGACTTCAATTATATAACGCTCAAATATAATCCTACAAGTAATATACAATACGGGGATGTAAGTGAAGGGAAAAATGAAGGCTGCACTCCTCTACAAGCCTTATGATTTGAGAATAGAAGAGATGGATATACCTGAAATAGGCCCTAATGAGGTATTGTTAAGGATAAGAGCTGTAGGCATATGTGGTTCAGACGTACATTTCTATAGAACTGGGAGATGTGGTTCCTTTGTCGTGAAGGAGCCCTTGGTTTTAGGACACGAGGCTTCAGGCGAAGTAGTGGAAGTAGGGGAAAATGTAACTAATGTTAAGAAAGGGGATAGGGTTGCTATAGAGCCTGGATTTCCTTGTGGATTCTGCTTCTACTGTAAGTCAGGGAAATACAATTTATGTCCAAATGTTAAGTTCTATGGAGCTCCACCAATACATGGAGCATTTCGAGAGTATGCACCAGCTCATGCAGCATTCGTATATAAACTCCCAGAGAATTTGAGCTTCGAGGAGGGCGCTCTAATAGAACCTCTAGCCGTTGGAATGCAAGGTGTTAGGAGGTGTCAATTAGAGGATGGATCCATAGTGGCAATACTTGGATGCGGCCCTGTTGGTCTTCTTACATTACAAGCAGCTAAGGCTAGTGGAGCTGGGTATGCCATAGCAACAGATTTATTGGATTATAGACTAGAACTAGCTGAAAAATTAGGTGCGGACGTTACAATAAATGCAGGTAAAGAGGATGTAGTAAAGAAAGTGATGGAAGTTACAGATGGGAGAGGCGTTGATGTAGTATTCGAAGTCTCTGGAAGCGAAAAGGCCTTTAGGGATGCATTACGCATTGTTAGACCTGGCGGTAGTATAGTTCAAATAGGAATATTTGAAAAAGAGGAGATATCATTCGATCCAGCGCTAATAGTAGATAAGGAGCTCACAATATATGGCGTCTTTAGATATGCTAATGCCTATGAACCAGCAATAAGGCTGGTATCCTCAGGAAAGATAAAGTTAAGGCCTTTAATAACACATACGTTCCCATTAGACGAAATCGTAAGAGCGTTCGAAGTAGTTATAAAGAAGGAGGGAAACCCAATAAAGGTAATAGTCAGACCTTAGCGGTACATGATAATCTTAATTTCTAACGTTATTTTCATTTCGATAGGTTAACTACATCCTCTAATATCTCCTCCGGTATGGAAAGTGAGTATTTTTCCCTCAATATTCTCTTAGCATGCTCTACTGATTTTACAGAGGAGGAGATTTTCTTGAGGAGATCTCTCACGTCTTCGTGAATGCTCCATGGATAGATTATCCACTTCCACTTCTCGACTTTGACTGCATAATAGTTAGGTACATGCTTACTACGAACTTTGTAATGGAGTACAGCTGTTCTAACTTCTTTTGGATTTCCGGATTCCCTAACATGAGTGAGGGCTACTTCCATACTTTCTCCCGTATCCACAACTTCATCGACTATTAATACCTTCTTTCCAGTTAAATCCACATTTAACGGTTGAACTATTTCAGGAGGACCTTTACGTTCTGCGGTGCCCCACGATTTTAACGTTATGCTGTACATTTCCCTAACGTCTAAATAATCGGCAACAACCCTAGCAGGAACGAAGCCACCCCGTGCAATAGTAACTATAACGTCTGGATGATAGTTATCCTCAATTATTAGGAACGCTAGTTTTTTACATAGTGATAACGCCTTATCCCAAGTAATGACATCGAATTCTATGCTAGCACTACTCATGCTGAAGACCTCATGAGGTTCATGATATGATTCTATATTTAATTGTTATTCTACATTGTAGATGTATATTATGATAGTAAGAGCTTGTATGGGGAAGGGATAGGACTCCCCCTCAGCTAAACCCCGCCCCATTTCATCAATGATCAACAAAGGGGGACAGCGTAGCTCATCGGGATCATCGTACTCTATATAATGAAGATTTCTTAAGGGCAACATATACTTAACTCCCTTCAGTAGTTATAATTGGATGTGGACAGATAGTATCAGTAGGCTAAAGAATATTTTGAAGAGAACGAGCATTATCTTATAGAAGCATGAAATTAGGATTATGAGGAGGAAATATGGTAGTAGCCCTCACACGAAGTGAAAGTCATTACGAGGGAGTATTTAAAGCTCTGGAACTTCTATCGGACTATATAGTAAACGATATGAAGTATGCAAGAACCATTATGATAAAACCTAATTTCGTATCTACACACGTTCAACTCGCAGCAACGCACGTAGATTCGGTTAAAGCCTTAATGGACTTTATATATGAGTACGTTGGTACTCGTAAGATTCTCTTAGCTGAAGGGCCAGCTCTTGGATCTCTTGAGACTGGACTTAGGAACTTTGGGTATCTTAAGCTAGCAGAGGAGTACGATATCGAATTCTTCGA
>QMSL01000085.1 GCA_003649665.1 Thermoprotei archaeon
AAGCTTCTTTAGGAATTTATTATAGTGCCTTACGAATGAAATGCAGATGCTTGGATGATTATATTCAAGCTCCACTATAAACTTCTTTATCTGAAGGACCATCATTGAATCATCAACTAATGGACATCTCTCATGAACAAATGGGATATTATTAACTATGGCGTATGTGAGAGTTTCCTTCTCCCTAATTTCATAGAGTGGTTTTATCTTGGTAACTAACTTACCATCAGGGGTTCCCTCTATGAGAGGACGCATTTTAGTAAGTCTATCGAAATTCGAGGTTAAGAATTCCTTAAGTATGAATTGCATCACGTCTTCTAGTACATGGCCTGTAGCCACTTTGGTAGCATTGATGGTAACCGCTGTAAGGTTCATTAGATAGCGTTTAAGAATACCGCAAACAGCACAGGGAGGCCTTCTCAGTTTCCTTACCATCTCGGGTAACGTCATGCCTAAAGTATCCTTTAGATTCAGAATTATATAGGGAATTTTGATGCTATCTAAAAGTGCACGAACGCTCTTCTCCGCTTTTAATGAGTACTCATATATTCCAAGATTTATATGAAATCCTATAAGATCTGCTTTAAGTTCAGAACTCAATGAACTGAGAATGTGTGCTAAAACGGAGCTATCCTTTCCTCCAGATACTGCGATTAGTACTTTATCACCGCTATTAATTAAGCCATAACGTTTAACTGTACGAAGTACCCTTCGCTTAAGAAATCGAGTAAAGTGGCTAGCACAAAGCCTCATTCGAGCATATTTAAGCGTTATTACAGCATTTGAATCGCAGAGACTACAGGATACCAAGAATGGGCACCTCTAATGACAAGAAATAACAGAGTAACTTTTATTTTTCGAGACATATATTTAGTAGTCACTTAAGACATTACAAGACGCTTGAGATCGTGATATTATGTTAAGTGAAGGTGAGGTCGTTTTTACTCCTGAGGAGCTAGAGAGGTACGATAGACAAATTAGGATCCCTGAATTTGGTATCGAAGCACAAGTCAGATTAAAGAGGAAAAGAGCTTTGATAATTGGCATTGGAGGATTAGGGTCCATTATCTCTATTTATCTCACTAGAGCAGGAGTAGGTAAATTACTCCTAATTGATAGAGATAAGGTCAGTATTACCGATCTAAATAGACAGATACTTTACACACACGAGGATGTAGGAAAATATAAAGTAAAAGTAGCTATCAAAAAGTTAAGCGAGATGAACCCCTACGTAGACGTAGATGGTGTAAGCGATGAGGTAAATGAGAATAATGTTGACGACTACGTAAGAGAGGCCGATATAGTTATAGATGGGCTTGATAGTTTTAAGACCAGACTCATAGTTAACGACTCTTGTGTAAGATTTAAAAGGCCATTTATCCATGGTGCAGTTAACGGATTTAATGGACAAGTTATGACAATAATGCCCCTAAAGGGACCATGTCTTAGGTGCTTAATTCCGAAGGAACCACCTGAAGAGAAGCATATAGTACCTGTTATAGGAGTTACGCCAGCTATAATTGGAACTATAGAGGCACTAGAAGCGATAAAAATTATGACTGGATTAGGCGAACCTCTCGTGGGATATCTCCTAGTAGTTAATGGACTTCATGGATACTTTAGGAAATTCAAAATAGCCCGCAAGCCCAATTGCCCCGCATGTGGAGAGAAAAGATAAGATGATGAGAAGAGTAATATAAGTAAGTTATATAAGGCAATCTTAAAATGATAGTTAACGATAGCAGTATGAGATTGTATGTGAGATTCTATGCGAGAATTAAAGAGGAAATGGGTAGAGAGGCGGTAAACTTAAACGTGAAAGGAAACGCAATGAATATAATTGACTTATTGAGGATACTTAGTAAAGACAAGAAGATGAGAAAAGGAACACTCATTGACTATTATCTTCAGGGTAAGTTATTGATAGCTGTAAATGAGGAGATCATAAGGAGAAATGAGGAGGGTAAGCTCATTTTAAAAGACGGGGATATAATTGACATAATGCCTCTACCCTCAGGTGGTTAATCGTGAGAGTAAAAATTACGGAAAAGTTAAGCGAGATAGGTGACATAATTCAAGAAGTAAAGAAATCATCAGAGGATATTGGCGCAATATTAGTATTCATAGGGGTAGTAAGGGGTAGTTCCCCCCTAGGAAAGGTATTAAGGCTTGAGTATGAAGTTCATGAGAAATTGGCTTATAAAAAGCTTGAAGAAATAGCTAAGAATGTTAAGGAGAGGTACAGTGTGATAGACATAGTAATCGAACATAGAAAGGGAAGCGTAAATAGGGGGGAGAATATAATGTATGTGGTCGTAGCTTCTAAACATAGGAAGGAAGGCTTTGAGGCACTTATGGAGATAATAAATAGGCTGAAGGAAGAAGTACCAATATGGAAGAAGGAGGTGACAGAGCATGGCTACAGATGGGTTGAAGGATAAGGAGGGCATAGTGATAATTAGGATAAGAAATGGAAGCATAAAGGAGAGGAGAGTTCGAGTAAGAGGTAAGTCTAGGATAAGGGATATATTATTAAGGGCAGGTATAAATCCAGAGGAGGTAGTAATCATCAAAGATGAGGAGCTTATCACGGAGGACGATTTTATCAGCGAAGGAGAGATTATTGAGGTATTACCGGTAAGCTTAGGCGGTTAAAATGGTGAAAGATAATGGTATTATGTGATCTATGCAAAGCGGATAAAGCGATAATAAAGGTAAGATACGCTAGTCTTAATCTATGTCGTAAATGTCTTTTTATGTTCGTTGAGCGAAAGGTTGAGGCAGCATTGAAAAGCGTAGGTGTATTAGATAAGCTCTCAGGGAAGCTTGTTCTAGTGGCAGTTTCCGGAGGAAAGGACAGCACCAATACCGCCTATATTATACATAGGCTTTCCAAAGAACTTGACTTCGATGTACGAGTTCTATTCATAAATGAAGGTATAGGAGAATATAGTAGAAGAAGGGAAAAAGCTGTAAGGAATTTCTGCAAGAATATGAAGATAGAATGTGATGTAGTCGATATGAGGCAGGAAATGGGTATTAACATAGATGAGGCCGCACAAATTCTCTTTAAGAGTGGGGTTAGTGTGAAGCCATGCAGCGTATGCGGAGTCTTTAGAAGGTATATAATGAATAGAAGAGCTATCGAAGTTGGCGCGGATTACGTGGCTACAGGGCATAATCTAGACGATGAAGTACAAACGTTTATTATGAGTTTACTAAGAGGAGATATAAGGAGTATTGCAAGAGAGGTTTACTCTATTAAAAGAACAATAATAGAGGAGTTAGTTCCAAGAATAAAACCGCTGTTTCTTGTCTATGAGAGAGAATCAGCAGTCTATTCCCTTGCACATAACTTCAATGTAGTTCGCGCAGCATGTCCTTATGCGCCATTATCGATGAGATACATTATACGGAAGATGGTTAATGATCTTGAATACAAGAGACCTGGAACTAAGTATAGGATTCTAGCGCTAAAAGAAACTATAGGAAGGAGCATTAGGGACAAGGTATTGAAGGAGGAAGAAATTAAGAAGTGCAGTAAGTGTGGTATGCCAAGTTCCAGAGAAATATGTAGAGCATGTGAGTTAAAGGAAATGCTCCATAATCTAGCTAGTTAAGACCTCAGTTACGAGCTTAGAATTAAAAGATCTTCATCATTAAACGATATTAAGGATAAGCGTTATAATTAAGAACATGAGTGGGGAGATTAGATATATTGGCATTGGAATGCTAGGCTATGCGTTTATGGGGAAAGCGCATTCCCATGCATGGCGAGATATACCGATATTCTTCTGGCCACCACCAGCGATTCCCAAATTAATTGTGATATATGGTAGGACAAAGGAAAAAGTAAAGGAGGCAGCAATTAGATATGGTTATAAGCGCTTTACAACCAATTGGAAAGATGTAATTAAGGATCCAGAAGTTGAAATAGTAGATAATTGCCTTCCAAATCACCTACACAAGGAACCTACAATTGAAGCACTAGAAGAGGGTAAGCATGTAGTCGTTGAAAAACCATTAGCAAGGAACTCCAAGGAGGCTAGGGAGATATATGAGGCTGCAAAGAAGGCTAAAACGAAGAGTATGGTGGCCTTTAATTATAGATTCGTACCAGCAGTGATTTTAGCTAAGAAACTTATAGAGGAGGGGCTCGTTGGTAGAATCTACCATTTTAGAGCAAGGTATCTACAAGACTGGCTTATAGATCCTAGCTTCCCATTGGTGTGGAGACTAAGAAAGGAATATGCAGGAAGTGGACCTTTAGGAGATTTAGGGAGCCATATAGTAGACCTAGCACGATACCTTATAGGAGAACCTAAGAGGGTAAGCGGTATGATTAAGACATTTATTGAGGAACGTCCACTTCCGGAGGATCCATCTAAGAGAGGAAAAGTTACTGTTGAAGATGCCTTCGTAGCAGTAATCGAATTCGAAAATGGAGCCATAGGGACTCTTGAAGCCACGAGATTTGCTACTGGAAGGAAGAATTATAATAATTTTGAAATAAATGGCGAGAAAGCATCCATAGAGTTTAACTTAGAGAGACCAAATGAGCTCAGGGTTTATTGGCATGAGGAACCTGTCAGAGATATAGAGGGATGGCATGAAGTATTAGTCACAGAGTCACATCATCCTTATATAAAATACTACTGGCCTCCAGGACACGTTATAGGATGGGAGCATACCTTCTTAAATGAGTTGTATCATTTCCTTGACGCTGTAGTAAACGACAAAAGTATAGAACCTCAGGGTGCAACAATAGAGGATGGATATAAAAACATGGTGATATTAGATGCCATTCTAGAATCGGCTAAGACTGGAAAGGTAATTGAGATAAGTTATTGACTTAGTCATTAAATACATCAATACATCACATTTCATAGAAAGCATGATATAGGATATCCTAAAACTAAAATAACTGAGAGGTGACATTTTGAGCAATGAGTACTTGATAGGAACTGATATAGGAACTTATGGAACAAAGACGGTAATAGTAGATACTGAGGGAAGGATAATCGGGACGTCATATATAGAATATGGAGTCTTAACCCCGAGGCCAGGTTGGGCAGAACAATGGCCAGACGTATGGTTTAACGCGGTGATAAAGACCATTAGAGACGTATTGGAGAAGACGAAAATAGATCCCAAGGATGTAGCGGGATTAGCCATATCTGGTCTTTATGGAGGATCGGGTATACCATGTGATAAGGAGATGAGACCATTGAGACCAGCGATAATATGGATGGATAGGAGAGCTGTAAAGGAATGTGCATGGCTAAGGGAAAACATAGGTGAGGAGGAGATATTTAAGGTTAGTGGGAACACTATAGATCCATATTTTGGATATACAAAGATGCTTTGGATTAAGTTCAACGAACCGAAGATATGGGAGAGGATATACAAGATAGTGACACCAAAGGATTACGTCATATATAGACTCACGGGAGAGCTAGCAATAGATTATAGTTCTGCAGGCAATTACGGTGGAATATTTGATATTCATAAGAGAACTTGGTCCGATAAGATGTTAGATGAATTAGGTATACCTAAGGACTATCTACCCGATAGAATTGTTATGGCTAAGGATGTAGTTGGTGAAATAACTGAAGAAGGTTCTAAATTGACAGGACTCAAGGTAGGGACACCTGTATGTGCAGGGGGTATAGATGCTCCTGTAAGTGCGCTAAGCGTAGGAGCTATCGATGATGGAGATGTAGGAGCCATGCTAGGTACCTCTATGTGTATTGGTATAATACAGGATGAGGAGAGGTTAACGCCAAGATTAGTTAACTTCCCATACGTGGTAAACGATAAGCAGAAGTTATATTCATTTGCAGGAATAACGACGGCAGGAGCATGTATAAGGTTCTTCAGAGATAATTTCGGAAAGTTGGAGAAATTACTTGGAGATAATATAGGGATTAGTGC
>QMSL01000086.1 GCA_003649665.1 Thermoprotei archaeon
AAGGGAACAGCGGATACTACTAACAAAAGATCGTGATCTAGCTGAAAAGGCTCGAAGAAGAGGAGTTAATGTGCTTCTCCTTAAAGGTAACAGACTTGAAACATGGCTTGCTACACTTTCTAATAGGTATGGAATAAGCTTGGAAATAGATCCTAATCTAGCAAGATGCCCGCACTGCAATACTCCGTTACAACGCGTATCTGCGAAGGCTCTTGCTGAGTTAAACATAATTACATGGAAACCTCCAGTTGAGAAAGGGGAATATTGGATATGCCCGAAGTGTAGACAAGTCTATTGGAAAGGAAGACATCTAAAATCAATAGTATCTATTTTAAATAAGGCAAAAAAGATGTCAAAGTTTTTAGGCAGGAGTACCTGATAGTTATCAAGGGGAAGCATTCGATGCAAAAGTTTCTTAGTACTGAGGAGGGTATGTACTTAGTCAAACTTGCCAGACGGGCTGTTAGAGCATTCCTAACTGAAGGAAAGAGGATAAGAGTACCAAAGGACGTACCACGTAAGTTATTGGAGAAGAGAGGAGTATTTGTAACGATAAGCAAATACATAATTGATGAGGAAACTGATGTTAGAAGAAAGATATTAAGGGGTTGTGTAGGCTATCCTGAGCCAATAATGCCCCTTGCTGAGGCAACAATCAGTTCAGCCATAGATGCAGCTACTGAAGATCCAAGATTTCCCAGTCTAGTACCTAGCGAGCTAAATCAAGTATTATTTGAGGTTAGCGTGCTGAGTGGAATAGCCGAGATTAACGTCAAGAAGCCTGAAGAGTATTTAAATGTAATCCGATTAGGCGTAGATGGCTTAATCTTAAAGACTAACTATACGAGCGCTATAGTTCTACCACAACATGCCGTAGAATATGGACTCAATGTAGAACAATACCTTTCTTATCTAGCTGCCAAAGCAGGTCTACCGCCAGATGGATGGAAATATCCACACGTTAGATTATATAGGTTCACAGCCGAGATATACTCAGAGATAGAGCCAAATGGACCCATAGTTGAAAGAAGACCTGATTTAGGCGTGAGAGCATATAGGCTATAAATCAAGGTGAGCATGGTGCTAATCATAAGTGCGGATAGCGGCTCGGCACTCCTCGATGGTAGTTATAGGCCGGTAAAAGTCCTAGTTACAGTTGCAATAATCAGCGAACCACCATATAGGAGACCAAGTAGCGGATTATACAAGATCATTGAAAGAGAACCTCAAGATATGACAATAATTAAGGAAGAACTAGAGTGCATCATGAAGTTGCTCGATAAGACAAGAAGATCTGTAGATGTTGCTCACATAGATATCTCTGCTGGTGCAATGGATCTCTCAGAGCTAAGAATAGAGGATATAGATACGTTAGATATGCCTAGGCATGTAAGAACGTATCTAAGGAACCTTCTTCCGCAAATATCTCCCCTCCTTAAAAGGCTCAAAGAAGAATATGGCATCTCTCCTATAGGGATAGGTAAGGAAAGTGTGGTGGTGAGATTAGCTGAGTTAGGAGTAGCAACATATGGAGTGCTCTACGGTCTTGAAAGGATAAAAAGACTAAAACATATCAGGATAGGTTTGCCCAAGGCCGTTACAATTCAGATAACCGATAGGAGCATAAGAGCCAAATCACTACTTCCTGGTGAGCATGATCTTGAATATGAAATCAAGATAGATCCATCTTTATTGAAGAATGTAGAATTAAGTGAATATCCTAACCCAATAGCTAGGGGCTTTCGAGTGGTAGAAATTAGAACCCAATGACTTAAGCAGACGACAAACTTTAATAATCTCTAAGTAATTCATGATGGGGGGAGTTCGATGAGCAGGTTTAAAGGAGTCATAGGGAGAATTCTCTCCTTTCAAAGAGGAGGAGGGGGAGTATATCCAAATAGAGCGCTAATATGGATTCCTCAAGTAAATAGTTATAAGGAGGCGGCAAAGTTCCTAAACAGGAAGGTAATATGGAAGGGTAAGAATAAGGTTATCTACGGTAAAATAAGACGCCTTCATGGAAGAAAGGGAGTTTTGCTAGCCTACTTTAGAAAGCCCTTGCCAGGACAGGCTCTAGGTACAGAGGTTCAAATACTTTAATAGCTTTAATGATTGCTTACTCCTTTAGGGCCTTAGATGCTAAATCCATTATGGCTCTTATTACTCCCCTAAGCCTCGCTACTTCCCTGCGTGCTTCCTCAGTTCTCTTACTCATTTCATCTAACCTCTTCCTCAGTTCATCCCGCTCCTTTTGATTCTTCTCTAACTCAGCCTCTAAAATGCTAATTCTGGCCTTATATGCTTCTACCTCTTTTCTTAACGTCTCATTCTCCTCCTTTAACCTCGCGAGTTCTTCCTCTTTCATGCGCTTCCTTAGCTCTTCATTCTCCTTCTTTAACTTACTTACAAGTTCTTCTAATTCCTTAACCTTTTTTAGAATATCTTGCAATTCGGTATCCGGAATGAACCTCTCTATAACTAAGTTACTCCACTTTATGGCATTTTCCTTCTCGTCATAATCTCCAACTACGGTTATCCTAATGTACTCATCCTTGCCTATTCCTCTCTTTACTAATTCCTCAAATATCGTCTTATTAAGAAAGGCCACATCTCTAGCCACAATTTTTGGATCAACCTTCCCCTTAAATACTGCAAAGGCTGCTCTCCTGACTAAGTTTGCATAACCAGTTGCTTTAACAACTCTAGTTCTTATTGTTTCAGGCATGTCCCCCTTTAAATAATTCCTCATACATTAGTATAAACTTTCTTCCTTTAGGATCAAGATGCGAATTATATTTTTCAATGAACCTAAACGCTATAACGCTTATATTACCGATCGCTACGAAGGTTAAAGTGTGAAAGCATGGGTAAGTTATATAAGCTAGTCATAGATATTCACAACCACGTATTTAGGCAGCCCAATTTTGAGGAGAGACTTTTAAAGTACATGGATGAGGCAGGTGTCGATATAGTTTGCCTATCGCCTTCGCTTGATTACTTCGAACCTCCATTTAAGGACCCAGGAAATAAAGTCGTAGAAGAGCTTATGAAGAAACATCCGGATAGGATCATAGGCTTCGGAGCAGTATATCCTGGAAGAATACCACCAGAAGTCATAGATGAACTTCATGAGAAGGAGTTCAGGGGAATAAAGATGACTATACCAACTAAGCCATATGATGCGGATGAGTTCATGCCCTACTATGAGAAGGCCGAGGACTACGACATGCCGATACTATTCCATACAGGCATAGTAACTAGATTTAAATATGATGGATTGGCCGATGTATCATCTGATAGAATGAGACCCGTACTCTTGGATAGGATAGCACGTAAGTTCCCTAAATTGAAGATAATAGCCGCACATATAGGCGATCCATGGTATCTTGAGGCATTCATGACATCTCAAAAGCATCCGAATATGTGGATGGATATCTCGGGGTTAGCAAGGATTGCAAAAGTAAATGCCATAAAGACTTATTTAGGTATTAGAGTAACTCCTGACAAACTATTATTTGGTCTTGATGAACCGCCAGAGGAATATCCAAGATTAGTGTGGTTCTGGGATACAGCATTAAGGGAGATAGGTATAAGTGAGGAGGATAGAAGGAAGATATTTGGGGAGACCGCTGCAAAGATATTAGGCATAAAGTATTAGTTCTCATTAATCTGAGGGAAAAGAATGAAAAGAAAGAACCTCATAATAGCTACAATCATCATGATTTTTCTTTCCGTTTTGTGTCGCTTAAGAATGGAATACGCATTGGAGCAAACGTTCATTATTTCGATATACAAAGTAGTATTAAGCACGCCCTTACTATATGAGGTAGCTTCGTTAATAAGCATGACCGCAGAGGTATTAGGTGTATGCATAATCTTACTTGTGATTACAGTATATGAGCAAAAGGTTAGGAAAGGTGATGTAAAGATTACACTCATTGAATTAACCATCACATTAAGTATAGCTATGATAATCGCATTAATACTAAAGACTAGTTTAAAGGCTCCAAGACCAGTAAGTTCATATCATTCAGGCATAAGCACCTATGGATTTCCTTCAGGACATGTTGCACGCTGTTCTTCCATATATAGTAGCTATCGTAAGAATAAAGTATTATTGTTCTGGACCATACTCGTAGCTCTTTCCCGGATAATGTTAGGCGCGCATTATATAATAGATGTAGTGGGAGGATATATAGTCGGCTATTTAGCACATTGCTTAGTAAGGGTAAGAAATATTGAAAAGATTATACGATCACTTTAGGGTAAACGTTTAGCTCTATGGCGCGTCGGAGAGCCTTCTTCTCATCTTTAATTATATAAAATTCCCAGTCGAACGTCCTATGAGGAGGTACATTCTCCACTAGGAATCCTATGTACTTGTTATTCTTGTCGATTGTAACGGCTAGATGCATTTTCTCGTTATTCTTTACTATAAAGGTCTTTTCCTCAATACCCAGCAGTCCATTAGGTAAGGGTAAATATATTTTATCACACGCATAATCGTTAAGGTATATCCTCTCGATACGATCATCAGCGAGTGACGGCGAATAGAATATGTAGTCTTTTGCAAGAGGAATCTTCATGCCGGATACTTTCCCTCTCGGCCTTATCTTAACCTGAATTAAGTACTCGTCATCGCTTAGGATGTAGCAATGATGCTCTACTTCACCTCCAACCCACTCTATATTTAATGGTAACGTGACCTCCTTTCTTTTAACCTTAGTTTCTTCAGCAGGCTTAACGTCGCCACTCCAAGTATCTATAAGCACCTTTCCCTTGAGATTGCATTTTCGCTTAATTGACTCGATAATTCTAAGAGAATAGTAAATAGCCATATGTGATTCATTTATGCTATAGCCTACCTCTACGAATGTTGGTCTCCATCCGGTGGAATCGCTTACCTCAGCTAATAATTGACGTTTAATGGCTTTATTTAAGAGCTCTCTCTCCATGGCTAAATCTACGTCTCTCTTCTCCGCCCACTTAACTAGAGTCATAGCTGCGAGTACGTACTTCCTTGAAGTATACGTTAACGATCTTATCTCTACATCCATTTCATATGGATTATAATAATAGCCCATCCATTGATAAACTCCTCTACATCTCTTCATTTCCCATGCTCCCTCAAGTATAGGACCTAGTTTCTCAGGAACTATTCCCGACTCTTTGAGACTCTTCACGAACTCTCCTACAGTCATTGGCTTATAACCATCTCTCTCGTAGCTTTTAATTCTCCTCTCTAATTCTTCTATTAAATCCCCTCTTGCCCTATACTCAAAGAGTTTATAAGGAGAAACTCCAGTGACCACTGGCTCTCCATCACCATACCTAATCCAGTTCCACTCAATGTCTCCGTATTTATACTTCCCTTCAGCGCCTAAAACTACATAAATACCATCATATTCGTAGTAAGGCGCTATGTTCTCAACCCTTTGGAAATACTCATAGTATGAGCGAGCAAGTAAGGCAATATCATATCCATACTTCTTCATAAATTCTGGAACCATGGGTCCAAAGAAATTTTCCTGGGCAAAGAAAACATTAGACCTCTTTAAATTACATTTGGAGAGAATCTCCTCATTCACTTTTTGAGAAAGCTCAAAATCTAACTTAGGATAGGCGATATATATTTGATCCGAGTAGTGAACTGAAATCAGTTCTATCTACCCTCGTTCACACAACTTCCTTATCTTATCTATAATGTCAGGATATTCCTTTTCACAGAATTCTAGATAATGACCTTGGAGTTCTAGATCAGCCTTCCATTCAGGGTTCCTCAAATATAAGTCCAATAATGGCTCGAGGCCCTCAGTTACATTTAGATGATAAGTTGCCTCATCACCAGCTACAAACTGTATGTTAAAATGATATAGTGCTAATAGCGCTTTGAGGCTCATGTTCAAAGATA
>QMSL01000087.1 GCA_003649665.1 Thermoprotei archaeon
TAAGGTATGCTATAAGAGATGAAGAGTTAAATCTATCTCTAAGTCCGTGTGGAAGACTAATTCTAATTTCACTAGCCCTTAATAGGGGTTATATTCCCCTTGACTTGATATATGCAAAGGCCATGTTATTGAGATTAAGACCAGATGAAGTCATGTCAACAATAGGTAAAATGGAATCGCTAGGGCTGATAGTAAAGGACAATAATTTAATAAGGCTAACTCTTCGCGGAGTAATGGTACTTGATAAAGTTCTGTCAATCGAGATATCATCCCTTAAAAAGCTTATAGTTAATTTGGAGCAGATAAGGAAGAATATAAAGTATATGTTCGACTCGTGGTATTAGGATGTTAAAATGGAGCCGGGGGCGGGATTCGAACCCGCGAATAACCCGGTATCAACCCTTTTGACAAGGTCTGCAGCCGGGCGCCTTAGACCACTCGGCCACCCCGGCTTCCATCATTTTCATAAGTAACTGCTCCTTTTAAACTTTATCTCCTTCTTAAAGGTAATCCTTATTTTGAACTAAATCAATAAGGAGACATGTTATGACTTCCGAGAGAGAACGAAAATGGCTAATAGCATTTGATGTAGATGGTACTTTACTAAAGGAGCCAACCTCAAGTTGGAGACTCATACACAAATTGCTTAACACAACGGAAAGAGCAAAACAGTATGCTAAGATGTTCTATGAAGGCAAGATAGAATACCATAAGTGGGCACAGCTTGAGGCCTCATTATGGAGAGGAGTCGATTACGAGAGATTACGAGAGGAGGTACTAAGTAGGATAAGATTACAGGATGGTTGTAAGGAGCTATTCGAAAGACTTAGAAAATACCCTGTATATTGCGTACTAGTTAGTGCTGGACTTAGGATGATAGTGGAGAAGGTAGCTCAGGAGCTTGGAGTAGATGAGTTTTATGCTAACGAATTAATCATCGATAACAAAGGGAGAATAACAGGAGATGTAATAGTAAACGTGACCTTTTACGGTAAAGGAGATGTAGTGAAGAAGGTAGCCGAGAGGGAAGGAATACCAAGAGATAGGATAATTGCTATAGGCGATTCTGAAAGCGATATAAGCATGTTTAAGGTTGCCGGAATAAGCATAGCGGTAAATCCTCCAAAAGAGACTATACTACGCTATGTAGACGTAGTAATATATGGATCTTCCTTGAGACTGTTAACTCTTGTATTGGAGAAGATACTTAGTTCAGAAGGGAGAATCTTATTTAAATCTGAGAGTAAATGTATATCATGCTGTCACGAGAGACCCGTAAGGGTTTCGATGAGTGACAGAGTCTGGCCCCCCTAGTCAATCATCTTATTATCGCTTACATTTAGTTATTCTAAGAGCGATAAAGTGAACCTGGACGTAAATTCTAAGAGAATTTCTAAAAGGTATGGCCGGGAGCTGACGCCCCTTTTCATAGTTCCCCGTCTGGGGAACCTCGAGGGGCGGGAGTTCATTAATATTTCTATTCTAAAGGTATATATATCTTGTGGCTCTCCTGCCGAGACCTCTCCTCATCGGTGGGCCAACCTTGGAGAGGCCACCATGCGGAGAGCCAATGGTAATACATCTATAATTCTAAAATATTTCGAGAACACATAAAGTTAACCATATAAGTGCGATAATACAATAGATCATGGGCAGTTGTAATGAGTAGGGCAAGGAAGTTCATAAGAACTGTGGCAAGAAGGAGAGCAAAGGGATTACCTGAAGTACGCACTTCTGATGGTCATATGGTTCCCTGGAATAGACGCTATATAGTTAATCAACTACTTAGGGAAACCATTCTTGTAGAAGAGCTCTTCAAGGTTCGTAGAATATCAAGGGAGGAGGCAGAGGAAGTCTCTAAGATAGTTGAGGAGAGAATAAGGAAGCTAGGTCTAGCCTTCATCAGTGCCCCCCTCATAAGGGAGATGGTGAATAACGTACTCCTTGAACTTTCCGAGAGGGATCCGAAATTCGCTCTTTATAGAAACGTATGCACTAGATGTGGAGTTCCAGTTTATGATGCATATATAGCGCTTTATGAGGATGAATTTAGTAAGAGAGGCGAAGTTGCAAATCCAAGCCTTATATGTGAGAGAATAGCTGAGAGAACTGTTAGGGAAGTAGCCCTCCTCCTCATGGAGCCTCATATAGCTGACTCTCACCTTAAAGGAGACATACATATTCATTCCCTTGAATACTTTGGATTAAAGCCTCTCTACGTTGGTTATGATATTCGATGCTTCCTTTTATACGGATTAGTTCCAGATGGAACTGGCACTCTTGCTAATGTCGCTGCGCCAGCAAGGAGATTTGATGTAGCACTTAGACATGCATCTATGGTAATGTCTAGTGGAGCGACACATGTAGCTAAAAGCCAAATTCATATAGCTTTTAACGTCTTTTTAAGCCCGTACGCTAGAGGAATTAAAGAGGATGAGATAAGACAGGGAATTCAGTCATTATTCTTCGAGATTTCGCAGGCATACGCTGTTCATGGAGGCTCTCACGACTTCGCTGTGATTCAGATAGTGCCTAAAGTGCCTAGAATCTTTAGAAGAGCCAAGGTAGCACTTAGGGGAGTGCTAACAGAAGAAACGTACGAGGTTTACCTAGATGAGACTTCGATGCTATTTGATGAAATCATGAGGGTGTATCTAGACGGAGATGCCAAAGGCAACCCATTTTACACGCCACTTATGAGCATATATATCGAGGATCTAGATGATTTAAAAAAGGTTCATGCTTACCTCCCCGAGGTTCTAAATACATATAAGGTTATAAATGTAGACATCAATCCTAAAGGAGATGTGTTCTTCTGTACTCACGGCGGTAACTTCATGTTGCCAATCGAAGTAAATGAAAGTATCCTAAATATGGAGAGAGGAGCGCATGTGAATACTGGCATAAGTCAAGTGGTTTCTGTAAACATGCCTAGACTCGTATTTAGGGCGAAAGGAGATGAAGATAAACTGCGGGATCAGATATACAAGGCAGTTAGTATCTCAGTTGAGGTGTTCAAACTCAAAGAGGAATGGTTAATGAAAATGCTAGAGGGAGGTAAACTACAATTCCTAGCACAGAGAATAGGGGAGACGAAGCTAGTTGATGTAAACAAACTCTCAAACGTCATAGGGTTAGTGGGATTAAGGGAAGCAGTTCAATGTCTGTGCGAGAAGAGTATATATACTGAAGAAGGGTTAAAGATGGCAAAGAAAATAATAACGTGGTTTAAGGATGCCATTAGCGAATATGATAGCGAGGAAATGTATCATATCTCTTTAACTGAGTGTTACGATGAGGAAGTCACGTCACGTTTGGCCACATCAGATTTAGTAACGCCGACTTACAGATATAGTGCAAGGAAGATAGTAAAGGGAGATTTAAAAGAAACGACACGCCTCTTAAAAATCGGAGCGCGAAACCTACCTATACGATATACCTCTACGAGAGATGTGATAATCGATGTAAATGAGGATCTCTTCAGAAAGAAAATATACTATGAGATAGCATTAAGGGAAGCTCTTCCGTGCATAATGCCACTAATAATAAGAACTGGAAAACATGGACTACCAAAGGTAGTAGATGTCCTAAAGGATATAATCATACGCGGAACAGTAATCCCTATTAGGATAGAGTTTTAAGGTAATGAACGTTGAACAGGGAAAGATAGTATATTGTAATCGGGATCGGGAAGAGATCTTCGTAAGTTAAAGTATATAAGAGTTATAGTTCACAGTAGCTCTGAAAGCCTACGAGTAGGTGATAAAAATTTCATATCCCTCAATCGAAAAAATAGAGAGGAACCTTGTTGAGGCCATAAGAATAGCCGTAACAGTGCTACCTGAAGACGTAAGAAAAGGATTGGAAAAAGCACTATCTGAGGAAAGAGATGAACTTTCTAAGAAAATGCTAAAGGCGATAATTACCAACGTTAAAGTAGCAGAGGAAGAAGGCATACCAATATGCCAGGATACAGGGATAATCACATATTACGTTAAGGTAGGTACTAAATTCCCATATCTTAGCAAGATATATGATATCCTAAGAAACGCAACGATTAAAGCAACAAAAGAAGTTCCGCTTAGACCTAATGCTGTAGATGTGATAACTGGAATCAATTCAGGCAATAACGTAGGCATTAACGTGCCGCATATAGACGTAACCATAGCTTCAGATAATAATGAGTTGGAGGTAATAGTGTTCCCTAAGGGAGGAGGAAGCGAAACGCCGTCCATCTGTAAAGTATTAACACCATGGCAAGGAATAAGGGAGGTTATAAGGACTGTCCTCAATTCTATAGCTAGGTACGGAATCAACGCATGTCCACCACTCGTCATAGGTATAGGTATTGGTGGTACATTTGAGGTTGCCGCAAGACTAGCAAAGAGAGCTCTTCTAAGAGGAGTTGGTAAGAGGAGTAACAATGAAGCAATAGCAGAACTTGAGATGAAAATTCTCGACCTTGTAAATAGGCTTGAAATAGGACCGTTGGGGATGGGAGGTAAGGTTACGGCATTAGATGTCCATATAGAAGTAGCTCATAGGCACCCAGCTACACTTGCAATGGCATTATGTACAAGTTGCTGGGCCTTAAGGAGAGCAGTGATGAGAGTTTACTCCGATGGCAGCATCGAGATAGCACCGTATACAGGATTATGAAAAAGTTTTAATTTAATATCGCCTATTCTGTGTTCTATATGATGGGAGAACGCATCCTCTCAACGCCTATTGAACTTAATGAGATAATTAGGGTTAAAGTTGGAGACGTATTATACGTTAACGGTATAATCGTAACGGCAAGAGATGCAGCACATAAAAGGATAATTAGATATTGTAAAGAGGGCAAAAGGCTTCCCCTGAACTTAAAGGGATTGGTGATAATGCACGCAGGGCCCATTGTAGTACATAAAGAAGGTCAATGGGTCATTAAATCTATAGGGCCTACGTCAAGTTATAGAATGGAGCCATATATGGCGGATGTCATAAAGATCACCGGGATAAGGATGATAATAGGGAAGGGAGTCATGGGTAGGTCTACTATGGAGGCATGTAGGAAATACGGAGCAATATATGCTATATATCCGGGAGGTACTGCGGCACTGGCCACCAAATGTATCGTAAGGGTTATTGATGTGAAGTGGCTTGATCTTGGGATTCCTGAAGCATTATGGATTTTAGAAGTACGTATGTTTGGACCACTATTTGTGGCTATAGACGCTAAGGGAAATAACTTTTTCGAAAGAAGGCTTAAAAGAGTTGAGAATAATCTGTTAACATTACAGAAGGAGCTCGAATTAATACCAGATACATGCAGTATAAGCGAAATAATCGAATGTTAATCGCTTTACTATGATAAAGGAGATCGACTTTACTGTTTCTCTGACTTCTCCTTGATCGGCTCTATGACCAGTTTGTTATCTTGAATGCGGACCATTACGCGCTCGCCGGGTTTGAAAGGGAAGAGGCTATCCTTGGCTACGCTTGTAGGTATATAGATGAAGAATTTCGTATAGACTTTATTTCCCACCTTTGAATGTCTTATCACAATTCTTCCTAGTCCTTGGCTTACCAAAGGGATCCCCTTAATGTACATAAAGTGTGGTTACATTTTATATCATTTTTTGGTACATAATTTGTAATTACAAAAAGTCCGTCCACACGATAATTTTAGAGTTAAGCTTTTACCTGTTAGCACACTTCATAGAACAGGTAAGATCTTGAGTTTAGAAAAGCTTTGGAACATAGCGAATAGTAAGAGGAGTAGATTAATAGTAGCAATGGATCCTCTCTTTAAAGATAATGTAGA